>NZ_JBNNVS010000003.1:0-242092 GCF_050280665.1 Pseudomonas sp. NPDC089547
CGTGTGCTCTCCCTATCGGGGGGCCGCTTTGCGGCCCATCGCCACACAAGGCCGCTCCTACAGGGGACCGCGCAAGTCCAGGACACGCGGCCCCGTGTAGGAGCGGCCTTGTGTCGCGATGGGCTGCGAAGCAGCCCCTACGGCGCTGGCACCAATCGCAAGGTACTCTGCGCCGGTATCATCCCCATCTGCGCCTTTTGATACTGCCCCTGCACATACCCTTCGGCCTGGTCCGCGTAATGCCGGTCGAACGGTACGCCACTCTGCCCAACGGGGTTGCTGGTCAGTGCCTGCCCGGCATCGGCAAAGTCGATCAGCCGCCGCGTAGATGGCCCATAGGTCACCGGCCAAGGTGCCGGGCCGATCTTCGCCGACAGGTTGTTCGGCACCTCGTGGGTACCAGGCGCAGCAAACGGGCCAACGTTGAACAGCAGGTTCAGCGGCTTTTTCACCCCCAGTGGATGGTTGTGGGTCAGGGTATGGGCCTTGCCCCATTGCCAGCTGGCCGGGTCGCTACCCAGAGTACCGCGCAGGTGTTTCAGGCTGGCCTGCCACGCCGTGCGCACCACCTCTGTTCGGCCAGTGCGGTGGTTGCCACCCCGGGTGTTCCACCAGGGCGAATCGGCATCCGCCGCCAGGCGGGGCAAGGCGGCGTCGATGGCGCGGGTGCTGATCAGCACCGGGAACCAGGTGTCGCCCAGTTCGTCATGCAGGGCCGCGAAGGCCACCTCATAGAGAAACTGGTTGAACAGCGTGGCGCTGGTCGAGTCCACCGGGTAGTCGCCGCGCCAGGCGGCCAGTTGCTCTACCAGTTCCTTCTCTTCGTCACCTTCGGCCACCGAGCGCAGGGTTGTCAGTAGCGGTGCAAGGGTGCGCGGGCCGTGGTCACTGGCGGTGTCCAGTTGCAAGGCCTGGCTGTTCTGCGTATCCCATTTCACCTCAGGGTTGGCCAGCTGGCGGTCGAGTTGGCGGCCACGGTCGGGCAGGTTGTAATAGCCCGGTATCGGCACCGCTGCCGGCGGCTGGTAGTTGGCCGAGACAATATAGCCACGCGCCGGGTTCTCTTGCTGCGGGTTGACGCTGAAGGGGTAGAAGCCGAGCTTGTCGGCCTGCGCGCTGGCGCCGTCGAGGATGAACGCCGGGTCGACGCCATCGGGGCGGATGGGTAGCTGCGCAGCGGCCCACCAGCCGATATCGCCCCGGGCATTGGCCCAGACAAAGTTCAGCCCCGGCGCATGGACCTTGGCCGCAGCTTCGCGCATCTTGCCCAAGGTGTCGGCGCGGTTAAGCTGATAGAAGCCTTCCAGGATCGGGTTTTCTGTTTCCAGAAACGCCCACCACATGGCGATGGGCGTAGGCCCGGCCGTGGCGCCCAGCACGTCGTTGACGATCGGGCCGTGAGGAGAACGGCGCAGGCTGAGGTTGACCGGTGCTTCGCCTTTGACCGCGATCTGCTGCTCGGTCTTCTCCAGCGCCTGCCATTTGCCATCGACCATGACCTGGTTGGCGTCGGCCGGGTTGGTGCGCTCGGCAATCAGATCTACATCGTCGTTCTGGAACATGGTCAGGCTCCAGCCGAAGTCGCGGTTGTGGCCGAGCAGGGCAAACGGATTCAGCGCCTGGAAGTAGCCATACAGGTTGAAGCCGGGCGCCGATAGCTCGGCTTCGTACCACACGGCCGGCACCGCGAAGCTGATGTGCGGGTCGCCGGCCAGCAGCGGCTTGCCACTGCGGGTATGGCTGCCTGAAATGGCCCAGGCATTGCTGCCTTCGAACTGTGGGATGCCGGCTTCGACCAGCGCCTCGTGGCTGAGGCGGGCTAGGGCTTCCAGGCTTTGCCAGTCGGCAGCGGCCAGTGGCGTACCCAGCGCCCCCTCGGGCTGCCAGCCGAGGTCGAAGATGTTCAGGTAATCGGGGCCAAGCTGGTCGCGGATGTAGGTGAGCGCAGGTTCGGTGCGGAACGCGGCGGCAAAACTGTAGGCCAGGTAGCCGGCGATGCTCAGGGTGTCTTCGGCAGTGAATGGGCGCGGGGTGATGCCGAGCAGGTCGAACTCCATGGGTTTGGGGTGGCTGGCCTGCCAGTTATTGACCCCGTCGAGGTAGGCTTGCAGGGCCTGCCAGGCGGGCGACTGCGGGTCCTGCCGGTTGGCCATCAATGCGGCCTGCTCGCGTATGCGCAGGCTGCGGAACAACGTGTCGGTGGGCAGCAGCTTGTCGCCCAGCACCTCGGCCAGTTCGCCGCGGGCCAGGCGGCGCATGATTTCCATCTGGAACAGCCGGTCCTGGGCATGCACGTAGCCCAGGGCGCGGTACAGGTCTGGCTCGTTCTGCGCTTGCAGGTGCGGCACGCCGCGGGCGTCGTAGCGCACGCTGACCGGCGCTTGCAGGCTGGCTATGGCCACCTCGCCCTCCCGCTGCGGCAGCTTGCCCTGCACGTACCAGTAACCGGCGCCGGCGGCCGCGGCAACGACCACGGCCAACAGGGTCAGGCTGCGTTTCATGCAGACTCCTTGTGCGTCAAAGCAGAAAATGTGGTCCGATCATCGGCGGATTCGCGAACAGAGCATAGCCCCGGGAAGGAGATTCCATGTCACTCAGCGAAAAACAGAAGATGCTTGCAGGCCAGCTCTACCATGCTGGTTGCCCTGAACTGCAGGCTGAGCAGATCACCAACAAACACTGGATGCACCGCTACAACAGCAGCGTCGAACTGCTCAACGATGCACGCCATGGGCTGTTGCTGGAGCACTTCGGCCAGGTTGGCGAAGGCGCGGTGATCCGTCCGCCGTTCTATTGCGATTACGGCTACAACATCAGCGTTGGCCGCAATACTTTCATGAACTTCAACTGCGTGATCCTCGACGTGATGCCGGTGCGTATCGGTGACGACTGCCAGATCGGCCCGAATGTGCAGATCTACACCGCCGACCACCCGCTGGACCCTGACCTGCGGCGCAGTGGGCTGGAGAGTGGGCGGGCGGTGACCATCGGCAACAACGTGTGGATCGGCGGCGCGGCGATCATCCTGCCGGGGGTGAACATTGGCGACAATGCAGTGGTGGGGGCCGGGAGTGTGGTCACCCGCGACGTGCCGGCCGGTGCAACGGTGGTGGGTAACCCGGCGCGGGTGCGTCAGCCCGCCCAAGGGCAATAACAGCCGACCGCCAGGGTATTGGAGGCGCTGACCTGACGGCCGTCGAGCAACGCTTTGAGGATGGGCTCGACGAAACTGTTGCTGGCGTTGCACACCGCGCCCTCGCTGTACGGGCCGAAGTAGGCGAGGTGGCCCTGTTTGTCCCAGATGGCTACGGCCGGGGAGGCGGGCAAGTGCTCGCTGCCGGGCAGGCTGGCGAGAGGCTTGAGGGTGGTGAGGTTGGCGGGCAACTGGCCGTGGCTGCCGGGCTTTTGCAGCACGTGGAAGCTTACGCCCTGGTCGGCGAACTGGCTGACCAGGTCGCCCAGGTGTTGCTGGTTGCCGACGTTGCAGGGGCAGGACGGGTCCCAGAAGTGCACCACGCGGATTGGGCCAGGGCCGGCGAGTTCGGCGGGTAGTTGCAGCTGGCTACCGTCGAACAGTGTGGCCTGGTTGTCGAACGGGCGCAGGTAGCGGGCCTGGAAGGTGGTGTAGGCCTGCCAGAGGATGACGGCGCCGACTAACAAGGCGATTACCGTGCACAGCGGTTTGATGATCCGAGTCTTCATGACGTTTCCGCGATCCCCTGTAGGAGCGGCCTTGTGTCGCGATAGGGCCGCATAGCGGCCCCGGCAGTATCAGCGTGGTGCAGAAATCCCGGGGGCGCTTCGCACCCCATCGCGACACAAGGCCGCTCCTACAGGGGATCGGTGGTTGATGTTCGATGGTGAGCAAGCTTGCCATGGCGTGGGCCAGAGCTGAATATCCCAGATCAATACTTGCTTCGCTGTGGATGTACCCGATGCCCGCTGCCTTTCACCCGGACCAAATGCGCTCCCGCCTGGCGCCATTGACCGCTCGCCAACCGTTAACGGCCGAAGCGCACGACTACCAGCGCTTCTACGGCCTGAACCTGCCGGCACAAAGCTGGCTGGGCAGTTTCCAGGCGGCGGGATTCGACCTGGTCGGGCAGGCCTGGTTACCCGAACATCCAAGCGCGACGCTGTTTCTGCTGCACGGCTATTACGACCACATGGGCCTGTATCGGCATGTGATCGACTGGGCGCTCAAGCAGGGTTTCGCGGTGATCAGCTGCGACCTGCCCGGCCACGGCCTGTCCAGTGGCGAACGGGCCAGCATCAGTGATTTCGCGGTGTACCAGCAGGTGCTGGAGGCGTTGTTCGAACAGGCGCTCACGCTGCACCTGCCGCGCCCTTGGCACCTGTGTGGGCAGAGCACTGGCGGTGCCATTGCTGTGGATCACCTGTTGCACCAAGGTGAGCGCAGCCCGATCGACGGGCAGGTCATCCTGTTGGCACCGTTGGTGAGGCCTTGCTCCTGGCGCTGGTCGAAACTGAGCTACCGCGTGCTGCGTCACTTCGTGAACGGTATCGAACGGCGCTTCAGCGAAAACACCAACGACCCGGGCTTCCTGGCATTCCTGGAGGCAGACCCGCTGCAACCGCGGCGCCTGCCTACCGCCTGGGTGGGCGCACTGATCGCCTGGGTCAAGCGCATCGAGGCCGCGCCGCGCAGTTCGCGGCGGCCGTTGATTGTGCAGGGGGAGGCCGATGGCACGGTGGACTGGCCCTACAACCTTGAAGTGCTCAAGGCCAAGTTTGCCGAGCCGCAGATATTGATGCTGCCCGAGGCACGCCACCACCTGGCCAACGAGCTGCCGGGCATTCGCCAGCGCTACTTCGACTTCATCGACCAGCGCCTGGGTTGATCACTTCAGGTCGTTGCTGCTCTGGCCAACCGCCAGCCCGGCGCGCACGGCGGCCAGGGCAGCCTGGTAGTACGCCTTGCCGTCGGGTGACTCGGCAAAGGTGGCGAACTCTTCCAGCTCGGCGTCGGACAGGTCGCGGTAAACGTACAGCAGGGTGTTGTTGAGGTCTTCGCCGATCTGGTTCATCAGGCGCTGGCGCTGGCCGTCGAGCAGGCCCTGGGCCTGGCCGCCGCCAAACAGGCCGGGGATCATCGAACTGAGGCTGTCGGCTGCCACGCCGGCGATGGCCAGGCTGACTTCGGCACCAGCCTCACGCGCGGGCAGGGCTTGTGCCAGGTGGCCGATGACCAGCAGGCGGTCGTCGCTGGCCTGGATCTTCGGCAGGCCTTTGGCATTCTTGGCCAGCTCGTCCTTGCGTGTGGCCTTCAGCTCGGCTGCCACCACCTTGCGCCCCAGCGGCGACTGGAAGAACGCCAGCGCCGGTGCCGGATTGGCCAGCGTGGCGCGCAGCTGCGCCTGGGCGCGACGGTCCACCGCCTGGGCCTGGAAGCGCTGGTTGCTGTTGTTGACCAGCGCCTGGTACACGGCGGGTGGCAAACTGTTGCGGTAGCGCGCCTGGGCGGCGGTGAGGGCATCGTTGAAGTGGGCGCGCTGGTCGGGCCAGCCGGCGGCCTTGTACAGTTGATCCAGGTTGTCTGCCCAGACAGGCATGGTGCAGATCATCAGCAGAATCAGGGAAAACAGACGGCGCATTCAGGACTCCTGTCGGCAGGTGGCTATTGTCCTTGGCCCGGCGCCGGTTTGTCGAGATATCCGCGTATTTCTCGGCCAAGTGGCGCTGTGCGCCGGCATGGCTAATGGATATGATGCGCGCCATGCACAACTCCCCCGAACACCCGATGCTTGCGGCCGTCGTCGACGATCTGGCCACCCATGGCTGGTCCCAGCAGGCGCTGTTTTTGCCTGCCGACCTGGTGCGCGCGCTGGCGGCCGAATGCCGGCGCCGTGATGCCGAAGGCGAACTCAACCCGGCAGGGGTTGGGCGCGGGGTTGCCCAGGAGGTGCGCGAGGCCATCCGCGGCGATCAGATCCAGTGGATCGACCCTGGGCAGGCAGAGGCCTGCGACCAGTACCTGGTGGCCATGGACCAGTTGCGCCTGGCCATCAACCAGGGCCTGTTCCTGGGCCTGGAAGACTTCGAAAGCCACTTTGCCCTGTATCCACCGGGGGCATTTTATCGCCGGCACCTGGACCGTTTTCGCGACGATGACCGGCGCATGGTGTCGGCCGTGCTGTACCTGAATGAAGGCTGGCAGCCGCAGGACGGTGGCCAGTTGCGCATGTTCCTGGCAGACGACGTAGAGCATGACGTTGAGCCCGTGGCGGGCTGCCTGGTGGTATTCCTGTCGGGTGAAGTGCCCCACGAAGTGCTGCCGGCCGGCCGTGAGCGGTTGTCATTGACGGGTTGGTTCAGGCGCCGTGGCAATGACCCGTTCTGATTTGCCCAAGGTGCTGGTCAGCGCCTGCCTGCTGGGGCAGCCGGTGCGTTATGACGGCCGGGCCAGCGGCCATCCCGACCTGTTGCAGCAGTGGCAGGCAGAAGGGCGCGTAGTGCCGTTGTGCCCGGAGGTGGCCGGTGGCTTGCCTACCCCGCGCCCGCCTGCGGAGATCCCGGGCGGGCAGGGCGGCGAGGTGCTTGATGGTGGGGCGCAGGTGATCACCGTGACGGGCGAAGATGTCAGTGCCGAGTTTCTGGCCGGGGCGCAGCTGGCGTTGGAGCTGGTGCGGCGGCATGGCATTGGCGTGGCGGTGCTGAAGGCGGGTAGCCCTTCGTGTGGCAACCGGTTGACCTATGACGGCACATTCAGCGGTGTGAAGGTGGCGGGGGAAGGGGTGACCACGGCGTTGTTGCGGCGGGCGGGGGTGCTGGTGTTCAGTGAGCTGGAGCTGGAAGAGGCGCAGCGGGCGCTGGCTGGGCTTTCAGTTTAAGCCTGTCCCGGCCCTTTCGCGGGCACGCCCGCTCCCACAGGATCACCACATGATTCAAGACCTGTGCAGTACCTGTGGGAGCGGGCGTGCCCGCGAAGAGGCCGGGACAGGCACTCGATAATTTACTGCCCGGCCGCAGTCTCCTGCACACCCTTGAACCACTTCTGCTCAAGCTCGGCCGTGCGGCCACTGTCCTTCAGCCGTTGCAGCGCATTGTTCACCGCGCTCTCGAACGCCGGGTTGTCCTTCTGGAACGGAATCACCAGCTTCTTTTCGCCAATCGGCAGGCTCGCATCGAGTGGGCCGTCGCCTTTTGGCGCATCAGTCGATGGCGTGAGTGCAATGTCATATTTGCCACTCTCGACGCCGCTCAGCACTTCGGCGGCTGGTGCCTCGACGAACTCGGCGCGCAAGTCCAGTTCCCGGGCCAGGTCCTGGCCAAATTCGATGTCGAAGCCCGTCAGGCGATCGTCTTGCTTGAAGGCGTACGGCGAGTTGTCAGGCTGCACGGCAATGCGCAGTTCGCCCCGGTCGGCGACTTCGTCAATCAGCTCCGCCTGGGCCAATGGACTGATCAGTACTGCCAGCAGTACCCCTATGGTCGAACGCATGAATGCCCCTTTTCTTTTAGCAGATGAGTAACTTTCGTCACGGCTTTCTTCCTCGCCGTGATCGAGCGCAGCCTATGACCTTGAAGCCTCGGCAATGTTTAACCATGACCGAAATATTTCTGTCAGACAATGTGAACACCTTGGCGAATATTTCAACTAAGGTGAACTACCGCTGCTTTTGGACACCGGCAGCGGTCATTAAGTGAATCACAGGAGAAGTGAATGAACAGCCTATTTTCGCGTGCTGCCGTTGCCGGTCTGCTGATGGGAGCGTCGGTTTTCGCCGTTGCTGCGGACGCCCTGAAGAGCCAGGAGCCGCCCAAGGAGGCCAAGGTCTTCATCGTTTCCCCCGCCGATGGTGCAACAGTCGACAAGACCTTTACCGTCAAGTTCGGCATCGAGGGTATGGGCCTCAAGCCTGCAGGTGACCAGACCCCGCACACCGGGCACCACCACCTGCTGGTGGATGTGGACAAAGAGCCGGTCGCCGACATGCCGCTGCCGACCAGCCTGATGCCAGAGGCCGGCACCGCACTGCCAGCAGGCCCGCAAGTGCTGCACTTCGGCAAGGCTCAGACCGAAACCAGCATTACCCTGACCCCGGGCAAGCACACGCTGCAACTGATTCTGGGTGACCAGTATCACGTGCCGTTCAAGCCAAGCGTCGAGTCGAAGAAGATTACTGTCGACGTGAAGTAAGCGTTGGACTCTTCGCGGGCTCGCCCGCTCCCACAGGAATCCCGTAAGCCTCGGGTTTGCGGTCATCCTGTGGGAGCGGGCAAGCCCGCGAAGCAGGAGACGCCGATTTCACAGGCAAAAAAAGGGAGGCCGTCAGGGCCTCCCTTTTTCATGCCGCCAGCGAACTTAGAACAGTACGCGGGAACGGATGGTGCCCTTGACCTGTTGCAGTTTCTCTTGCGCCAGGTCCGAGTACTCGGCGTCAACGTCGATTACCACGTAGCCGACTTTCTCGTTGGTCTGCAGGAACTGACCGGAGATGTTGATACCGTTCTCGGCGAAGACTTTGTTGATCTCGCTGAGCACGCCTGGGATGTTTTCGTGGATGTGCAGCAGGCGGTGCTTGCCTGGGTGGGCCGGCAGGGCCACTTCCGGGAAGTTGACCGAGGACACCGAGGTACCGTTGTCGCTGTACTTGACCAGCTTCTCGGCCACTTCCAGGCCGATGTTGGCCTGGGCTTCGGCGGTGGAACCACCGATGTGCGGGGTCAGGATCACGTTGTCCAGGCCGCGCAGCGGGCTTTCGAACTCTTCGTCGTTGGAGCGTGGCTCGACCGGGAACACGTCGATGGCGGCGCCGATCAGGTGCTTGTCCTTGATGGCGGCAGCCAGGTGGTCCAGCTCGACCACGGTGCCACGGGCGGCGTTGATCAGGATCGCGCCCTTCTTCATTGCACGGATTTCCTTCTCGCCGATCATCCACTGGGTGGATGGCAGCTCAGGCACGTGCAGCGAGACGATGTCGGCCAGGCCCAGCAGCTCGTTCAGGCTGGTGACCTGCACGGCGTTGCCCAGTGGCAGCTTGGTCAGCGGGTCGAAGAAGTACACCTGCATGCCCAGGTTCTCGGCCAGGACCGACAGTTGGGTACCGATCGAGCCGTAGCCGACGATGCCCAGCTTCTTGCCGCGGATTTCGAACGAGTTGGCCGCGCTCTTGATCCAGCCGCCACGGTGGCAGGAGGCGTTTTTCTCAGGGATGCCGCGCAGCAGCAGGATGGCCTCGGCCAGTACCAGTTCGGCCACCGAACGGGTGTTGGAGTACGGCGCGTTGAACACGGCGATACCGCGCTCGCGGGCCGCTTCCAGGTCTACCTGGTTGGTGCCGATGCAGAAGCAGCCAACGGCGACCAGTTTCTTGGCGCAGTCGAAGATCTCTTCGGTGAGCTGGGTGCGCGAACGGATGCCGATGAAGTGGGCATCGGCGATCTTTTCCTTCAGCTCGGCTTCCGGCAACGAACCAGTGAGGTATTCGATGTTGGTGTAGCCGGCAGCCTTGAGGGTATCGACTGCGTTCTGGTGCACACCTTCAAGAAGAAGGAACCGGATCTTGCTCTTGTCGAGAGAAGTCTTGCTCATCTGCGTAAACCTGTATCCCGGAGAAAAAATGGCGAGGGGTGATGCCAGGCGCTAGGGCAGCCTTAGCATGAACAGCGGGAGGGCTATGCTAGCATACGCGACACAATCTGAGCTTATCCCGACAGGTGAAGAGTGCTCAGGGTGACTATGAATAAGTCGAGAGTTCCAGCGATGACCCACCCCGCTGTAATTGAAGAACTGATGACCCTTGTCGACCCTGGCAAGGTCCTGACTGACGCGGCTTCCCTTGAGGCCTATGGCAAGGACTGGACCAAGCATTACCCGCCGGCGCCCACCGCCATCGTGTTCCCCAAGACAGTAGAGCAGGTGCAGGCGATTGTGCGTTGGGCCAATGCGCACAAGGTGGCGCTGGTGCCCTCTGGCGGGCGTACAGGCCTTTCTGCCGGCGCCGTGGCGGCCAATGGCGAGGTTGTCGTTTCCTTCGACTGCATGAACCAGATTCTCGGCTTCAACGCCTTCGACCGCACCGTGGTCTGCCAGCCAGGCGTGATCACTCGGCAGTTGCAGGCCTACGCCGAAGAACAGGGCCTTTATTACCCGGTGGATTTCGCTTCCAGCGGTTCAAGCCAGATTGGCGGCAATATCGGTACCAATGCTGGCGGCATCAAGGTGATTCGCTATGGCATGACCCGCAACTGGGTCGCCGGGTTGAAAGTGGTCACCGGCAAGGGCGAATTGCTGGAACTGAATAAAGACCTGATCAAGAACGCCACCGGCTACGACCTGCGTCAGCTGTTCATTGGCGCCGAAGGCACGCTGGGGCTCGTGGTCGAGGCCACCATGCGGCTGGACCGGGCACCGCGCAACCTCACGGCGATGGTGCTGGGCACGCCTGACTTCGACTCGATCATGCCGGTGCTGCATGCCTTCCAGGGCAAGCTGGACCTGACCGCCTTTGAGTTCTTTTCCGACAAGGGCCTGGCCAAGATCCTTGCGCGCGGCGATGTGCCGGCACCGTTTGCGACCGATTGCCCGTTCTATGCGCTGCTGGAGTTCGAGGCCAGCACTGAAGAAGTGGCCAACGAAGCCCTGGCTACCTTTGAGCACTGTGTCGAGCAGGGCTGGGTGCTGGACGGGGTGATGAGCCAGAGCGAAACCCAGCTGAAAAACCTGTGGAAACTGCGCGAATACCTGTCGGAGACCATCTCGCACTGGACACCGTACAAGAACGACATTTCGGTCACTGTGTCGAAAGTGCCGGCGTTCCTGCGTGATATCGACGCCATCGTCGCAGAGCATTACCCGGATTACGAGGTGGTGTGGTACGGCCACATCGGCGATGGCAACCTGCACCTGAATATCCTCAAGCCCGAACACATGAGCAAGGACGACTTCTTTGCCTCGTGCACCAAGGTCAACAAGTGGGTGTTCGATATCGTCAAACACTACAACGGCTCGATCTCGGCCGAGCACGGCGTGGGCATGACCAAGCGCGATTACCTGGCCTACAGCCGCTCACCTGAAGAAATCGCCTGCATGAAGGCGATAAAGGCCGTGTTCGACCCTAACGGCATCATGAATCCGGGTAAGATCTTCGCTCCTGAATAAAAAGCAGTATCCAGAGGAGTCGGCCATGAGTTACCAGCACCAGTACGTAGACGGCACGCGCATTCACTTCCCGCTGGGCAAGGTGGTGTGCATCGGCCGTAACTATGCCGAGCATGCCAAGGAACTGGACAACCCGATCCCCACCGAGCCGCTGCTGTTCATCAAACCGGGCAGCTGCGTGGTGCCGGCCGAGGGTGGCTTCAAGATCCCGGCCGAGCGTGGTTCGGTGCACTATGAGGCGGAAATCGCCGTGCTGCTGGGCAAGCCGCTGTCGGCCCACCCGACTGAAGAAGAAGTGCTGGACGCCATTTCCGGTTATGCCCCGGCGCTGGACCTGACCCTTCGCGACGTACAGGCCAAGCTGAAAGAGAAGGGCCTGCCGTGGGAACTGGCCAAGAGCTTCGACGGCGCCTGCGTGTTGCCGCCGTTCGTTTCGGCTGGCAGCTTCGAGGACGTGACCGACATCCCGGTGCGCCTGACCGTCAACGGCGAAGTGCGCCAGGACGGCAACAGCGCGATGATGTTGAACCCGATCGTGCCGATGATCCAGTACATGGCGGCGCATTTCTCGCTGCAGCCGGGGGATGTGATCCTCACCGGTACCCCGGCGGGCGTGGGGCCGTTCAATGTGGGGGATGAGCTGGTGCTGGAACTGCCGGGTGTGAGCCGCTTCGAAAGCCGGGTGCTCTGATTCAAGACCGGGTTGGCTTCTTCGCGGGCGCGCCCGCTCCCACAGGTACAGCGCCGCCCTTGAGTGTTGCGCGGTTCCTGTGGGAGCGGGCGTGCCCGCGAAGAGGCCAGTCCTGTTTACCGATTTTTCACACCCGATCCGGATAATGCGCGCACCTACGCCCATTTCCCCAGGAACCTCGCATGCCATCACCCTCCGCCCCGGCAACCTCCAAGCGTCGCTTCTACCTGCGCTGGCCCTTCGGCCTGGCCGTGGCGGCGGTGATCGGCTATGGCGTGGCCGTTGCCATGCACTGGGATGACCGTGGCGCGTTGTGGGTAAAAGAAAGCTTCGAAAGCACTGCCGAGCGCAGTGAAAGCGTGTGGCTGCCGGACTACCAGGTGGACATCGATGCCAAGCCGCTGCCGGGCATGGACGATGACGAAGCCTCGGACCTGGCTTTCAACCCGCGTACCCGTACCCTGTTCGCGGTAATGGGCAAGAACCCGATCCTGGTCGAGCTGAGCCTGGACGGCGATGTACTGCGCAAGATCCCGCTCAACGGCTGGAACAACCCGGAAGGCGTCGCCGTGCTGGAAGACGGGTACCTGGCGATCACCGACGAGCGCCTGCACGACCTGACCGTGGTCAAGGTGGATGCACAGACCACCTCGTTGAACCACGACGACTTCCAGAGCCACGACCTGGGCCCGTCGGTGAAAAGCAACAAAGGCTTTGAAGCAGTAGCCTGGGACCCACTGCGCCAGCGCCTGATCATCGGCGAAGAGCGCCCGCCCAAGCTTTACACCTGGAACAGCGATGGCCGCAGCCCGCTCAAGGGTGACAAACAGCCGTTGCCCAGTGATGAGCTCGATCTGCGCAACCTCTCGGCGCTGGGCGTCGACCCGCGTACTGGCCACTTGCTGGTGCTTTCGGCCGACTCCAACATGCTGCTGGAGCTGGACGAACAGGGTCAGCAAGTCAGCTTCATGACCTTGCTGGGTGGCTTCAACGGGCTTGAAGACACCATCCCGCGTGCTGAAGGCGTGGCCATGGACGACAAGGGCAACCTGTACATGGTCAGCGAGCCGGCGCTGTTCTATCGCTTCAAGAAAAACTGACAGCACCTTCAGATTTGCCTGACGCTGGCATTAAGCTTTGCTTCAGCCGTTAATGGTTAGATTCGCCATCCCTGTGTCGAGTCTGCCCTATGCGCCGTTTTGTTCGTCTGTTTCTGATACTTGCCGCCCTCGGCCTGCTCCTGCTTGGCTGGGCCGGGCAGGAGTTTCGCCTGTTCGAGCGTGGCTGGTTCAACCTGAAGACCTGGTGGCAGCCCGCCGAGCAGAGCATTGGCCTGGACCGCTACCGGGTGGTGGTGGAGGCCAAGCCGGTCGAAGGGCTGGATGACGACATCTCGGCGCTGACCTACGACCCCGACCGCAAGACCCTGTTCACCGTCACCAACGCCCGTTCGGAGCTGATCGAGCTGTCGCTGGACGGCCGCATCCTGCGCCGCGTACCGCTGACCGGTTTCGGCGACCCGGAAGCCGTCGAGTACGTTGGGCCGAACAGCTACGTGATCACCGATGAGCGTCAGCAGCGGCTGATTCGCGTGCGCCTGGAAGACGACACGATGTTCCTCGATGCCGGCGATGCCGAGCAGCTCAGCCTGGGCATCGGCCTGAACGGCAACAAGGGCTTTGAGGGCCTGGCCTACGATTCGGCGGGCAAACGCCTGTTCGTGGCCAAGGAGCGTGACCCGATGCTGATCTATGAGGTGCACGGCTTCCCGCATGACAACCCGGACAAGCCTTATGCCGTGCATGTGGTGCAGGACCGCAAGCGTGATGCGCGGCTGTTTGTGCGGGATTTGTCGAGCTTGCAGTTCGATGAGCGCAGCGGGCATTTGCTGGCGCTGTCGGACGAGTCGCGTTTGGTGCTGGAGCTGGATGTAAAGGGCCGGCCGCTCAGTACCTTGTCGTTGCGCAAGGGTTTCCAGGGGTTGCAGGCGACGGTGCCGCAGGCGGAGGGGATTGCGATGGATGAAGCGGGGACCATTTACCTGGTCAGTGAGCCGAACCTGTTCTATGTGTTCAAGCAGCCGGCTGATTGATGGATTTGAGGGCCTATTCGCGGGCGCGCCCGCTCCCACAGGTATGCCACAGGTTTCAGACCCTGTGCAGTACCTGTGGGAGCGGGCGTGCCCGCGAAGAAGGTTACTCGGCCTTCAGGCTCTTCACACCTTCAGCGGTACCCAGCAGCAGCAGATCCGCTGGCCGCGCCGCAAACAGGCCGTTGGTCACCACGCCAACAATGGCATTGATCTGCGCTTCCAGCTCCACCGGGTTGGTGATCTGCAGGTTGTGCACATCGAGGATCACGTTGCCGTTATCGGTCACCACACCCTCACGGTAAACCGGATCACCGCCCAGCTTCACCAGCTGGCGGGCCACGTGGCTGCGGGCCATCGGGATCACTTCGACCGGCAGCGGGAAGGCGCCCAGCACCGGTACCAGCTTGCTGCCGTCGGCGATGCAGATGAAGGTCTTGGCCACGGCCGCGACGATTTTCTCGCGGGTCAGGGCTGCGCCGCCGCCCTTGATCAGGTTCAGGTGCGCGTCGCTCTCGTCGGCACCGTCCACGTAGAACTCCAGCTCGCTGACGCTGTTCAGCTCGTAGACCGGGATGCCATGGCCCTTCAGACGCTGGGCGGTGGCTTCGGAGCTGGCGACTGCGCCGTCGAAGGCGGTCTTGTGCTGAGCCAGGGCGTCGATGAAGAAGTTGGCTGTCGAACCGGTACCGACGCCGACGACGCTCTTTTCATCCAGCTTGGGCAGAATGAAGTCGACAGCGGCCTGGGCGACGGCCTGTTTGAGTTGGTCCTGGGTCATGCGGGCTCCGAAAAGGGGCAGGGCGGTTTTCAAAGTTGCCTAGTATAACGGCTTGGGCGGCTTTGCTGTGGTCGCCCGACGTAGCGCTGGGGTAGACTCCCAGCCCTTGTCCCGCGGCCCAGTGATGCGTTCCCGATGCTCGAACAGTACGTCAAGAAGATCCTCACCTCGCGCGTCTATGACGTTGCCGTCGAAACCCCGCTGCAGAGCGCCGGGCAGCTGAGCAAGCGCCTGGGCAACCAGATTCTGCTCAAGCGCGAAGACCTGCAGCCGGTGTTCTCGTTCAAGATCCGTGGGGCGTACAACAAGCTGGCCCAGCTGAGCCCGGAAGAGCTGGCCCGTGGCGTGGTTACTGCCTCGGCCGGCAACCACGCCCAGGGCCTGGCCCTGGCGGCGCGTGAGATGGGCATAAAAGCCACAATCGTGATGCCCAAGACCACCCCTGAGATCAAGATCGAAGGCGTGCGGTCACGCGGTGGCAAGGTAGTGCTGCATGGCGACTCGTTCCCCGAGGCGCTGGCGTATTCACTGAAGCTGGTGGACGAAAAGGGCTTTGTCTACGTTCACCCCTACGACGACCCGCACACCATTGCCGGCCAGGGCACCGTGGCGATGGAAATCCTGCGCCAGCACCCTGGCCAGCTGGATGCCATCTTCGTGCCCGTGGGCGGTGGCGGCCTGATTGCCGGCATTGCCGCCTACGTGAAGTACCTGCGCCCGGAGATCAAGGTGATCGGCGTGGAGCCGGACGACTCCAACTGCCTGCAGGCGGCCATGGCGGCGGGTGAGCGCGTGGTGCTGCCGCAGGTCGGGTTGTTCGCCGATGGCGTAGCAGTGGCCCAGATCGGCCAGCACACCTTTGATATCTGCCGTCACCATGTGGATGAAGTCGTTACCGTCAGTACCGACGAGATCTGCGCGGCTATCAAGGATATCTACGACGATACCCGCTCGATCACCGAACCTGCCGGCGCGTTGGGCGTGGCCGGCATCAAGAAGTACGTTGAGCTGTACGGCGTGGCCGGGCAGACCCTGGTGGCCATCGACTCCGGTGCCAACGTCAACTTTGACCGCCTGCGCCATGTGGCCGAGCGTGCCGAGTTGGGTGAGAAGCGCGAGGCGATCATCGCCGTGACCATTCCCGAGCGCCCGGGCAGCTTCAAAGCCTTCTGCGAAGCCATTGGCAAGCGGCAGATCACCGAGTTCAACTACCGCAAGCACACCTCGGACGAAGCGCACATCTTTGTCGGCGTGCAGACGCACCCGGAGAGCGACCCGCGAGCGGCGCTGGTGCAGCACCTGACCGAGCAGGGCTTCCCGGTTACCGACTTGACCGACAACGAACTGGCCAAGCTGCATATTCGCCATATGGTCGGCGGTCATTCGGCCGGTGCCAGCGACGAGATGGTGCTGCGCTTCGAGTTCCCCGAGCGGCCGGGGGCGTTGTTCAATTTCCTTAACAAGCTGGGCGGGCGCTGGAATATTTCGATGTTCCATTATCGCAACCATGGCGCGGCAGACGGGCGCGTGGTAGCGGGGTTGCAGGTGCCGGAGGATGAGCGCCACCTGGTGCCGGCAGCGTTGGCCAAGATCGGCTACCCGTACTGGGACGAGACCGAGAACCCGGCCTACAAGCTGTTCCTGGGCTGAGCGGCTAAGCTAGGCCTTAGGGCCTATTCGCGGGCTTGCCCGCTCCCACAGGTACTGCGCAGGCCTCAGGCGTGTGATATCCCTGTGGGAGCGGGCAAGCCCGCGAAGAAGCCAGCACGAAATGGCCTGCTCAAGGACACAGTGACATGGAACACCTGACCACCCTGAAAACCCTGCACATCATTGCCACCGCCCTGCTGCTGCTGGGCGCCCTTGGCCTGGTTATCTGGACCGTGCGTGCCCGCAGGCAAGGTGATGCCGAGGCCTACGCCAAGCTGCTGCGCCGGCCGCTGGTGTTCGTCTGGCTGGTGATGGGCCTGTGCCTGGTCAGCATGCCGTTCACCGGCTGGTGGCTGGTGCATCTTGTCGGCTGGCCGTTGGGGCAGACCTGGGTGCTGGCGTCCAGCGTCATCTATACCTTCGGCGCGTTTGCCGTGTGGTGGCTGGTGGTGCGGCTGAACCGGCTGCGCAAGGCTGAGGTCGTGGGGTTGCGCTTTACCCTGGCGCTGGCGGTGTTCAGCGGGGTTTGCTTCCTGTCCATTGCCGGGCTGATGGGGGCCAAACCGGTCTGAGGCCGGGGGAGGGCTTCGCCCTCCATCGCGACACAAGGCCGCTCCTACAGGGATACGCATTCCCCTGTAGGAGCGGCCTTGTGTCGCGATGGGCCGCAAAGCGGCCCCGGCAATCTCAAGCCCTGAGCGAAACCACCGGCCACCCGCGCTTCTCGGCCTCGGCCCGCAGGTTCGGGTCGGGGTCCACCGCCACCGCATGCGTAACCCGCTGCAACAACGGCAAATCATTCATCGAGTCGCTATAGAAATAGCTGTCCTCAAGATCAAAGCCGTTCTCCAGCATCCACCGCTCCAGGCGCGTCACCTTGCCTTCACGGAAACACGGTATATCGGTACTTCGCCCGGTATATCGGCCGTCGTTCATCTCGCACTCGGTCGCCAGCAGCACCTTTACCCCAAGCCGCCGGGCAATCGGTGCCGTGACGAAGCGGTTGGTAGCGGTGATGATCACCAACTGATCGCCGGCTTCACGGTGCTGCTGCAGCAAGGCCAAGGCCTTGGGCAGGATGATCGGCTCGATGCAGTCGCGCATGAAATCGCGGTGCCATTCATCGAGTTGGGCCGCAGGCGTAGCCGCAAGGATTTCCATGGAGAAGGCCAGGTAGGCCTGCAAATCCAGGGTGCCGTTGAGGTAGTCCTGATAGAAGCCATCGTTGCGTTGTTTATAGGCAACCGGGTCGAGAATGCCGCGCTGGCAGAGGTAGTCACCCCAGGCATGGTCGCTGTCGCCACCGAGGAGGGTATTGTCCAGGTCGAATAAAGCCAGGCGCATCGCAGTCACTCGCATCAGCTACAGGGTGGCCCGCAGAATACGGAGTTTTCACGCGGCTGCACATAAGCTTGGCCGGCGCGTTGCTGCGCTCGCAAGCTTTGTGGAACAATGCGGTGACATGCGTTTGCGAGGTTGCTGCCGTGATCGACCCGGATGGTTTTCGCCCCAATGTCGGGATCATTCTCACGAATGATGCCGGGCAGGTGCTATGGGCTCGCCGGATCAACCAGGATGCCTGGCAGTTCCCCCAGGGTGGTATCAACCCTGACGAGACGCCGGAAGATGCCCTGTACCGCGAGCTGAACGAAGAAGTTGGCCTTGAACGCGATGATGTGGAAATTCTTGCCTGCACCCGCGGCTGGTTGCGTTATCGTTTACCCCAGCGCCTGGTCCGTACCCACAGCCAGCCGCTGTGCATCGGCCAGAAGCAGAAGTGGTTCCTGCTGCGCCTGATCAGCAACGAACAGCGGGTGCGGATGGACCTGACCGGCAAGCCGGAATTCGACGGCTGGCGCTGGGTAAGCTATTGGTACCCGCTGGGCCAGGTTGTGACATTCAAGCGCGAGGTATACCGGCGCGCCCTGAAAGAGCTAGCACCGCGCCTGCTGACGCGCGACTGACGACGGAGTTCGACCCCGAGCCATGCTCAATACGCTGCGCAAGATCGTCCAGGAAGTAAACTCCGCCAAAGATCTCAAGTCGGCGTTGGGGATCATTGTCTTGCGCGTCAAGGAGGCCATGGGCAGCCAGGTCTGCTCGGTCTACCTGCTTGACCCGGAAACCAACCGCTTCGTGCTGATGGCTTCCGAAGGCCTGAACAAGCGCTCCATCGGCAAGGTCAGCATGGCCCCCAACGAGGGCCTGGTCGGCCTGGTGGGCACCCGGGAAGAGCCGCTGAACCTGGAAAACGCCGCCGACCACCCGCGCTACCGCTACTTTGCCGAAACCGGTGAAGAAAAATTCGCCTCCTTCCTCGGTGCGCCGATCATCCACCACCGCCGCGTGGTAGGGGTATTGGTCATCCAGCAGAAGGAGCGCCGCCAGTTCGACGAAGGCGAAGAAGCTTTCCTGGTTACCATGAGCGCCCAGCTTGCCGGGGTTATCGCCCACGCAGAAGCCACCGGTTCGATCCGTGGCCTGGGACGCCAGGGTAAAGGCATTCAGGAGGCGCGCTTCGTTGGCGTGCCGGGTTCGCCGGGTGCCGCTGTCGGGCGTGCCGTGGTCATGCTGCCACCGGCCGACCTGGAGGTGGTGCCGGACAAGACCGTCGATGACATCGACGCCGAACTCAAGCTGTTCCAGAACGCCCTCGAAGGCGTGCGCGACGACATGCGCAAGCTGTCGGCCAAGCTGGCTACCCAGCTGCGCCCGGAAGAGCGCGCACTGTTCGATGTGTACCTGATGATGCTCGAAGACGCGGCCCTGGGCGGTGAGGTGACCGAGGTCATCAAGACCGGCCAGTGGGCCCAGGGCGCGCTGCGCCAGGTGGTGGGCGAGCACGTCAACCGCTTCGAGCTGATGGACGATGACTACCTGCGTGAGCGTGCCTCCGACGTCAAGGACCTTGGCCGGCGCCTGCTGGCCTACTTGCAGGAAGCCCGTTCGCAGTCGCTGGTGTACGCCGACAACACCATCCTGGTCAGTGAAGAACTGACCCCGGCCATGCTCGGCGAGGTGCCGGAAGGCAAGCTGGCTGGCCTGGTCTCGGTACTGGGCTCGGGCAACTCCCACGTTGCCATCCTGGCCCGCGCCATGGGCATCCCTACTGTGATGGGCCTGGTCGACCTGCCTTACTCCAAGGTCGACGGCATCGAGATGATCGTCGACGGCTACAAGGGCGAGGTGTTCACCAACCCCAGCGATGTGCTGCGCAAGCAGTACAGCGAAGTGGTCGAGGAAGAGCGCCAGTTGGCCAAAGGCCTGGATGCCCTGCGCGAACTGCCCTGCGTCACGCCGGACGGCCACCGCATGCCGCTGTGGGTCAACACCGGCTTGCTGGCCGACGTGGCCCGCGCCCAGCAGCGTGGCGCCGAAGGGGTTGGCCTGTACCGCACCGAAGTGCCGTTCATGATCAACCAGCGCTTCCCCAGCGAAAAAGAGCAGCTGGCCATCTACCGCGAGCAGCTGGCGGCCTTCCACCCGCTGCCGGTTACCATGCGCACCCTCGACATCGGCGGTGACAAGGCGCTGTCGTACTTCCCGATCAAGGAAGAAAACCCGTTCCTCGGCTGGCGTGGCATCCGCGTCACCCTCGACCACCCGGAAATCTTCCTGGTGCAGACCCGCGCCATGCTCAAGGCCAGCGAGGGCCTGAACAACCTGCGCATCCTGCTGCCGATGATCTCCGGCATCCACGAGCTGGAAGAGGCGCTGCACCTGATCCACCGTGCCTGGGGCGAGGTGCGTGACGAAGGCACCGATGTGCCGATGCCGCCAGTGGGCGTAATGGTGGAGATCCCGGCAGCGGTGTACCAGACCAAGGAGCTGGCGCGTCAGGTGGACTTCCTGTCGGTGGGGTCCAACGACCTGACCCAGTACCTGCTGGCGGTGGACCGCAACAACCCACGGGTCGCCGACCTGTACGACTACCTGCACCCGGCGGTGCTGCAAGCGCTGAACACCGTGGTGCGTGATGCCCATGGTGAAGGCAAACCGGTGAGCATCTGTGGCGAGATGGCGGGCGACCCGGCGGCGGCCATTTTGCTGATGGCGATGGGCTTCGACAGCCTGTCGATGAACGCCACCAACCTGCCGAAGGTGAAGTGGATGCTGCGCCAGGTGAACATGGGCAAGGCCAAGGAACTGTTGGCCGAGGCCTTGAGCCATGACAACCCGCAGGTTATCCATAGTTCGTTGCAGTTGGCGTTGAAGAACCTTGGGCTGGCGCGGATGATTGGGCCTGGGGCCAATAAAACCCTGTGAAATTTTGGGGCCGCTTTGCGGCCCATCGCGACGCAAGGCCGCTCCTACAGGGATCGCGTATCCTTGGGCAACCGCATTACCTGTAGGAGCGGCCTTGTGTCGCGAAAGGGCTGCAAAGCAGCCCCCTTGGGCCTCAAGCCTTGAGCTCCACTTCCCCCAAATGCCCACCAAACGGCCCAAAACTACGCTCAATAAGCCGCCTTTTACCCTGATCATCCACAATCAGCACAGTACTCGCCCGCGTCCCATAATTCTGGCTGGCAATAAACACACTCGACAGCAACTTCTCGGTCGCCATCCCCACGCCGGTCTCCGGTAAGTCACCATCCGCCGCAGGCTCGCCATCCGCCAGCAACGCCAGCAATCGTGTCGGCTCGGGCGTCTCCAGCAACTTCTCCAGCCCGCTTCGCGCCTTCAACAGCTTCGGCCACGGCGTATCCAGCCCGGCATTGGAAAGCCCGTAAACTCCTGCCTCAAGCAGGCGTGGCGCCGCGTCTCGGGCATTCAGGTAACCCAGTTGCCGCTCGTCACCTACCAACAGGTTGAACCCAGAATACTGCCCGCTGCGGCTGGCCACCTGGTCCAGGTAAGCCTCAACCCCTAGCTCGCCCTGTAAATACGCCGCCACCAGTTCACCCCGCGAGCGGGCCCCCAGCGGCTGGCCCGGGTCGCGGATATTGGTCAGCGCCGCAAAGCGCCCCTGCGGGCCCACGCCCAGCCAGGTACCACCGGCCTCCAGGTCGCGCCCGGCATACACCCCGGGCGCATCCTCCCAGGCCGCCAGCGCCTGGGTAGGGCGGGCATGGAACTCGTCGCGGTTGGCCGCGACGATCAGCGGCAGGGCATGCCCCGGCCGCCAGGCAAATACGATCAGGCACATCGGTTGGGCCTCTGTGTTTCTTGCCACTGTACCCACAGCGGCGGGGCGGATCCATCCTGACACAGAGTTCACTAGAGCCCCGAGCCCGGCTTCCGTTACCATGCCGGATTGTTTTTCTGGGGAAGCCGAATGGAATTCGTGCTCTATCTGCTGTTGGGCGCCTGTGCCGGTGTGCTGGCCGGGCTGTTCGGCGTGGGCGGCGGCATCATCATCGTGCCGGTGCTGGTGTTCAGCTTCACCTTGCAGGGGTTCGATGCCTCGGTGCTGACCCACCTGGCAGTTGGTACGTCCTTGGCAACCATCGTCTTTACCTCGATCAACGCCGTGCTTGAGCACCACCGCAAGGGGGCGGTGCAGTGGCCGATCTTCGCCTGGATGACCTTGGGCATCCTGCTGGGTGCTGGTGTCGGCGCCAAGACCGCCTCGCTGATTCAGGGGCCTCTGCTGCAAAAGATCATCGGCGTGTTCGCCCTGGTCATCGCCGCACAGATGGCCCTGGACCTCAAGCCCAAGGCCAGCCGTGGCGTCCCCGGCAAGCCCGCGTTGATCGGCGCCGGCGGGGTGATCGGTTGGGCCTCGGCCATTTTTGGGATCGGAGGCGGGTCGCTGACCGTACCGTTCCTGACTTCGCGCAGCCTGCCCATGCAGCAGGCGGTGGCCACGTCCTCGGCCTGTGGCCTGCCCATTGCGATGGCCAGTGCCCTGAGCTTCATGGTGCTGGGCTGGCACGAGGAGCACCTGCCGGCCCACAGCCTGGGTTACGTGTACTTGCCGGCACTGGTCGGTATTGCCGTGACCAGCATGTTTTTCGCCCGCTTCGGCGCGCGCCTGGCGCACAAGCTGTCGCCCCGTTTGTTGAAACGCCTGTTCGCAGCCCTGCTGTTCTGTGTCGGCCTCAGCTTTTTGATTTGAATCGAGAGGAAGTTCCATGCTGCCTTACCCGCAGATAGACCCCGTGGCCTTGGCCATCGGGCCGCTGAAAATCCACTGGTACGGCCTGATGTACCTGATCGGCATCGGTGGCGCCTGGCTGCTGGCCTCGCGCCGTTTGAACCGTTTTGACCCTACCTGGTCACGCGAAAAGCTGTCCGACCTGGTGTTCTGGTTGTCGATGGGGGTGATCGTCGGTGGCCGATTGGGCTATGTGCTGTTCTACGACCTGCATGCCTACCTGGCCAACCCGACGCTGATCTTCGAAGTGTGGAAGGGCGGCATGTCGTTCCACGGCGGCTTCATCGGGGTGATGCTGGCGGCCTTGTGGTTCGGCAAGCGCAACAACAAGTCGTTCTTCGAGCTGATGGACTTCGTTGCCCCGCTGGTGCCGATTGGCCTGGGGGCCGGGCGCATTGGCAACTTCATCAATGCCGAGCTGTGGGGTAAACCCACCGACGTGCCATGGGCGATGATCTTCCCGCCGTTCAGCGACCCGGCGCAGTTGCCGCGCCATCCATCGCAGCTCTACCAGTTTGCCCTGGAAGGCGTGGCGCTGTTCGTCATCCTCTGGCTGTTCTCGCGCAAGCCGCGGCCGACCATGGCGGTTTCCGGCATGTTTGCGCTGTTCTATGGCATCTTCCGCTTCATCGTCGAATTCGTCCGCGTACCGGATGCCCAGCTCGGCTATATCGCCTGGGGCTGGCTGACCATGGGTCAGATTCTGTGCGTGCCGATGATCCTGGCTGGCCTTGGCCTGATCTGGTGGGCTTATAATCGCAAGCCCACGGCGAAACCCGCCTGATTAATCCCACGGCAGGGGCGATCCCCCTGCCGTTTTTGCTACAGGTAAGCCATGAAACAGTATCTGGACCTGGTCCGCGACGTTATCGACAACGGCACGCTGCAGGAAAACCGCACCGGCATCCGCACCATCAGCCTGCCGGGCGCCATGCTGCGCTTCGACCTGCAGAAGGGCTTTCCGGCCATTACCACGCGCAAGCTGGCGTTCAAGTCGGCGATCGGCGAAATGGTCGGCTTCCTGCGTGGCGTGAAAAACGCCGGCGAATTCCGCGAACTGGGCTGCAAGGTCTGGGACCAGAACGCCAACGAAAACGCCCAGTGGCTGGCCAACCCGTTCCGCCAGGGCCATGACGACCTGGGCGAAATCTACGGTGTGCAATGGCGCCAGTGGCCGGGCTACAAGCGCATCCCGCTGAGCAACCCGGCTGCCATCGAAATGGCCGAGAAGGCCGGTTTCCGCCGCATCGCCCAGGACGAAGAGGACGGCGTCGCGTTCGTCATCCTGTACAAGGCCATCGACCAGGTGCGCCAGTGCCTGGACACCATCGCCAACGACCCGGGCAGCCGCCGCATCCTGTTCCACGGCTGGAACTGCGCGCAGCTGGACGAAATGGCCCTGCCGCCGTGCCACCTGCTGTACCAGTTCCACCCGAATGTAGAGACCAAGGAAATTTCCCTGACGCTCTACATCCGCTCCAACGACCTGGGCCTGGGCACGCCGTTCAACCTCACCGAAGGTGCGGCACTGCTGTCGCTGTTCGGCCGCCTGACCGGTTATACCCCGCGCTGGTTCACCTACTTCATCGGCGATGCCCATGTGTATGAGAACCACCTGGACATGCTGAACGAGCAGCTCAAGCGCGAGCCGCTGGAGGCGCCGAAGCTGGTGATCAGTGATCGCGTGCCGGCGTTTGCCGAAACGGGCAAGTACGAGCCGGAGTGGCTGGAGAAGATCGAGCCGAGTGATTTCTGGCTGGAAGGGTATGAGCACCATGCGCCGATGACGGCGCCGATGGCGGTTTAAGCCTTTGGATTGCCGGGGGCGCTTTGCGCCCCAATCGCGACACAAGGCCGCTCCTACAGGAGATCGCGCCCCCTGTAGGAGCGGCCTTGTGTCGCGAAAGGGCTGCAAAGCAGCCCCAGAATTTCAATGCCCGTGACTTCGCCCCACATGCGAATGCTCGGTATCCGGCACCGATACCGCCCCGTTCGTCTCCAGTTGCTGCAAAATCGCGCACTCTGCGCCCTGCGCGCTGCAGCGCCGCCGCAGCTCGACCAGTTGCTCCTGCAACGCCACCAGCCCATCGATCCGCGCCTGTACATGCTCGATATGCTCGTCGATCAGCGCATTGACGCTGCCGCATGAGTCATCCGGGCTGTCGCGCAGGCGCAGCAGGCTGCGGATCTCGTCCAGGGTCATGTCCAGCGTGCGGCAGTTGCGGATGAAGGTCAGCCGCTCGACGTGGGCCTGGGTATAGAGCCGATAGTTGCCTTCGGTGCGCGCGGGCTCCGGCAGCAGGTTTTCACGCTCGTAGTAGCGGATGGTTTCCACCGCGCAGTCGGTGGCTTTGGCAAGTTCTCCGATCTTCATCACGAAACCTCGAGCAAATGGCTTGACCCTATAGTGGCTACAGGGTGTTCACTTGGCAACAGGCTCAACTTAAGGATGACCCCATGAACCAGCCTGTCAGCCACGAACACAAGCACGACCACCACGCCCACAGTTGCTGTGGCGCTGCCGCTGCGCCCGCCAAAGTGCAGCTGAGCGAGAAGGCCAGTAGCCATTCACGGTTCAGCCGTTTCCGCATCGAGGCCATGGACTGCCCCACCGAGCAGACCCTGATCCAGGACAAGCTGGGCAAGCTGGCCGGTATCGAGCAGCTGGAGTTCAACCTGATCAACCGTGTGCTGGGCGTACGTCATACCCTGGACGGTACCGCTGACATCGAGCGGGCCATCGACAGCCTGGGCATGAAGGCCGAGCCAATGGCTGCCGAGGATGACGGCAGTGCCAGTACGCCACAACCGGCCAAGACCCGCTGGTGGCCACTGGCATTGGCGGGTATTGCCGCAGTCGCCGCCGAAATCGTGCATTTCTCCGCCGCCGCACCGGAGTGGGTGGTGGCGGCCCTGGCGCTCGCCGCGATTCTTGGCTGCGGCTTGGGTACCTACAAAAAGGGCTGGATCGCCCTGAAAAACCGTAACCTCAACATCAACGCGCTGATGAGCATCGCCGTCACTGGCGCGGTATTGATCGGCCAGTGGCCGGAAGCGGCCATGGTGATGGTGCTGTTCACCGTCGCCGAGCTGATCGAAGCGCGCTCGCTGGACCGCGCGCGCAATGCCATCGGCGGGTTGATGCAGCTGACGCCAGACATGGCCACGGTGCAGCAGGCCGATGGCCAATGGCGCGAGATGGAGGTGCGGGAGGTGGCCATTGGCGACTTGGTACGCGTGCGCCCCGGCGAACGTATCGGCCTGGACGGTGAAGTGACCAATGGGCAATCGAGCGTCGATCAGGCACCGATCACCGGCGAAAGCCTGCCTGTGGAGAAGGCAGTGGGCGACAAGCTGTTCGCCGGCACCATCAACCAGGCAGGGGCACTGGAGTTTCGCGTCACCGCCGCCGCTGGCCAATCGACACTGGCGCGGATCATCAAGGCCGTGGAGGAGGCGCAGGGCGCGCGGGCGCCTACCCAGCGCTTCGTCGACCGTTTTTCGCGCATCTACACCCCAGTGGTATTCGCCATCGCCCTGGCCGTGGCGGTGATTCCGCCGCTGTTCATGGCCGGTGCGTGGTTCGACTGGATCTACCGCGCCCTGGTACTGCTGGTGGTCGCGTGCCCGTGCGCCCTGGTGATCTCTACCCCGGTGACCATTGTCAGCGGCCTGGCCGCTGCTGCGCGCAAAGGCATCCTGATCAAGGGTGGGGTGTACCTGGAAGGCGGTCGCCACCTGGACTTCCTGGCCCTGGACAAGACCGGCACGATCACCCACGGCAAGCCTGTGCAGACCGACGCCAAGGTGCTGGAGCCGCTGTTCGAAGGCCGTGCGCAAGCGCTGGCCGCCAGCCTGGGCGAGCGTTCGGACCACCCGGTGTCCCGCGCCATTGCCCAGTTCGGCAAGCAGCAAGGCTTGGCCTTGAGCGAGGTCGATGATTTCGCCGCCCTGGCCGGGCGCGGGGTGCGTGGCACCATTGCCGGTGAGGTTTACCATTTGGGCAATCACCGCCTGGTCGAAGAACTGGGGCTGTGCTCGCCCGCGCTGGAAGCCCGACTGGATGCGCTGGAGCGCCAGGGCAAGACGGTGGTCCTGCTGCTTGACCGTTCCGGCCCGCTGGCCCTGTTCGCCGTTGCCGACACGGTCAAGGACAGCAGCCGCCAGGCCATCGCCGAGTTGCATGAGCTGGGCATCAAGACTGTCATGCTGACCGGTGACAATCCACATACCGCGCAGGCCATCGCCGCCGTGGTGGGCATTGATCGTGCCGAGGGCAACCTGTTGCCTGCCGACAAGCTGAAAACCATCGAAGCGCTGTACGCGCAGGGGCATCGGGTGGGTATGGTCGGTGATGGTATCAACGACGCGCCGGCGCTGGCCCGCGCCGAGATCGGCTTTGCCATGGCGGCCGCCGGTACCGACACCGCCATCGAGACTGCCGATGTGGCGCTGATGGACGACGACTTGCGCAAAATCCCGGCCTTCGTCAGGCTGTCGCGCCAAAGTGCGGCGATCCTCATGCAGAACATCGTTCTGGCGTTGGGCATCAAGGCGATTTTCCTGGCGATCACTTTTGCTGGCATGGCGACCATGTGGATGGCGGTGTTCGCCGACATGGGTGTGAGCCTGCTGGTGGTGTTCAACGGCTTGCGCCTTTTGCGCAAATAGAGGACGTGCATGCTGAGTTCGGAGCTGAAAGCCTTCTACATGGTGGCCCGCCTGGGCAGCATCACCCTGGCGGCGAAGAAGCTCGGGCTTAGCCAGCCCACGGTGACCACGCAGATCCGCAACCTGGAAAGCCAGTACGCGGTAGAGCTGTTCTACCGCGGCGGGCGGCGCCTGGTGTTGAGCGAAGAGGGCGTGCGCCTGCTGCCGATGGTCAAGGCGCTGTTGCAGCAGGAGGCGGACATCGAGTTCGAACTGCGCAACAGCGGTCAGGCCCAGGGCAGCCTGCGCATTGCCGCCACGGCGCCTTACTACATTCTCGACCTGGTGAAGATCTACCGCGAACGCCTGCCGCAGGTGGAAGTGGCGGTGGAGATCGGCAACTCACAGCAGGTGCTGGAAATGCTCGAGGACTATCGGGTGGATATCGCCGCTTCGTCGCAGCTGGTAGAAGACGCCCGGCTGGTGCGCCGGGTGCTGGGCACTGATCCATTGGTTGTGGCGGTGCACCGCAACCACCCGTTGGCCCACCGCCAGGCGGTGTCCATCGACGTGGTGGCCGGGCATTGCCTGCTGATGCGCGAGAAAGGCTCGACCACGCGCAAGCTGACCGAGCAAATGATGCAGGAGGCCGGGGTGACGGCCGGGGCATTGCTGGAGATTGGCAGCCGCGAGTCGATCCGTGAGGCAGTGCTGCGCAACATTGGCATCAGTGTGATTGCCCGGCATGAGGTGCCGCACAATCCTGAGTTGCGGGTACTGGCCCTGGAGAATGCGCCGGTGATGCATGAATACCTGTATTGCCTGAAAGAGCGGCGCCAGGCGCGGTTGCCGGCGGCATTCCTGGGGGTGGCGCAGGAAGTGGCGGGTTCGCACTTGTAGGAGCGGCCTTGTGTCGCGAAAGGGCTGCGCAGCAGCCCCGGCAATTCATGCGGCGAAGCTGAAATCCTGGGGCTGCTGCGCAGCCCTTTCGCGACACAAGGCCGCTCCTACAGGGGATCGCGTACCCCTGTAGGAGCGGCCTTGTGTCGCGATAGGGCCGCAAAGCGGCCCCGGCAATATCAATCAAAGCCGCGGGTAATCGATATACCCCACCGGCCCCTTGCCGTAGAAGGTCTCCGGCCGCGCCTCGTTCAACGGCGCATCCGCCGCCAGCCGCGCCGGCAGGTCAGGGTTGGCAATGAACGGCACACCAAACGCAACCGCATCGGCCTTGCCGCTGGCCAGCGCCGCATTGGCACTGGCTTTGTCAAAGCGTTCGTTGACGATGTACGGGCCGCCAAATGCTTCCTTGAGCAGCGGGCCAATGCTGTCATCCGCTTCCCGCTCACGCGAGCAGATAAAGGCAATGCCACGCTTGCCCAGTTCCCGGGCCACGTAGGTAAAGGTTTCGGCCCGGTCGGCATCACCCATGTCGTGCGCATCGGCACGCGGTGCCAGGTGCACGCCCACGCGGCTCGCGCCCCACACCTCGATGGCCGCATCGGTCACCTCCAGCAGCAGGCGAGCACGATTTTCCAGCGAACCGCCGTAACGGTCGGTGCGCTGGTTGGTGCTGCTTTGCAGGAACTGGTCGAGCAGGTAGCCGTTTGCG
Source organism: Pseudomonas sp. NPDC089547 (assembly GCF_050280665.1). Lineage (NCBI taxonomy): Bacteria > Pseudomonadati > Pseudomonadota > Gammaproteobacteria > Pseudomonadales > Pseudomonadaceae > Pseudomonas > Pseudomonas sp. NPDC089547. The sequence continues at coordinate 28,696 of NZ_JBNNVS010000003.1, forward strand.
CCGTGGATCTCCACACCATCGAAACCGGCCGCCTTGGCGTTTTCCGCGCCGCTGCGGTAGGCCTCGACGATGTCGGTGATTTCTTCGGTTTCCAGCGCACGCGGGGTGGGGTAGTCACTCAGCGGGCGTACCAGGCTCACATGGCCCTTGGGCTGAATCGCGCTGGGGGCCACCGGCAGCTCGCCGTTCAGGTAGCTGGAGTGAGAGATGCGGCCAACGTGCCACAGTTGCAGGAAGATGCGCCCGCCTGCGGCATGTACGGCCTTGGTGACGTTGTTCCAGCCACGCACCTGTTCATCGTTCCAGATGCCAGGGGTATCGGGGTAGCCGACGCCCATGGCGCTGACCGAAGTCGCCTCGCTGAGAATCAGCCCGGCGCTGGCGCGCTGCACGTAGTATTCGGCCATCAGCGCATTGGGTACGCGGCCTTCGTCGGCGCGGCAGCGGGTGAGCGGGGCCATGATGATGCGGTTGGGCAATTGCAGGTCGCCCAGGGTGATCGGATCGAAAAGCGTGGTCATGGTGGTTACCTGCCTTGTCAAAGTGCTTGGCGCAGTTGTTCGAGGAACGCCTCGATGGTGGCCTCGTTGCGTTTGAAGAAGTGCCATTGGCCGATCTTCTGGCTGCTGATCAGCCCGGCGCGTTGCAGGGTGGCCAGGTGGGCGGAGACAGTCGACTGCGACAGGCCGCAGCGTTGGTCGATCTGCCCGGCACAGACACCGTTATCAGTGCTGTGGTACTGGTCGGGAAACTGCGTTGCCGGGTCTTTCAGCCAGCTGAGGATTTCTCGCCTGACCGGATGGGCCAGCGCTTTTATGATTTCGTCGAGATCGAGAGGCATGGGTTGAGGCTCGTTGTAGCGGTATATCGCGATAGGGCGAAATGTAAATCGCCAGGTACCGATATACAAATACGAACTCGTTCTGAGCTGAGTACGAATCGCTATATCGCGTTATAACGATATTGGCGTTGTCAGTGCTAGACTCCGCCCATGAACTACCTCGCACATTTGCACCTGGGTGGCCCGGCGCCGCAACAACTGCTTGGCAGCCTTTACGGCGACTTTGTCAAAGGTTCGCTGGAAGGCCGCTTCCCGCCTGCGCTGGAGGCAGCCATTCGGCTGCACCGGCATATCGACAGCTACACCGACCAGCACCCGCTGGTGCTGGCGGCATTGGCGCGTTTTCCGCGTGAGCGGCGGCGCTTTGCCGGTATCGTGCTGGATGTGTTCTTCGACCATTGCCTGGCGCGGCATTGGGCCGATTATGCCGAGCAGCCGCTGGATCAGTTCACAGGGGCGTTCTATCGGGTGTTGCTGGCAGAACCGGAGTTGCCGGGGCGGCTGGCGCGGATTGCGCCGTTCATGGCGGCCGATGACTGGCTGGGGGCGTATGGCGACTTTGCCACGCTGGAGCAGGTGTTCAACGGCATTGCGCGACGGCTGTCGCGGCCGGAAGGAATGGCTGGGGTGATGGGTGAGCTGGAGCGGCTGTATGAGCCGCTGATGGCGGACTTTCGCGAGTTCTACCCGCAGTTGCAGGCGTTTGCTGCGGCGGGGCGGATGTCTGACAGTTAGTTCTGTGCTGGTTTCTTCGCGGGCAAGCCCGCGAAGAGGCCGGGTCAGAAAATGCGAGAGTCTCAGGCAGCCCGCGCCTGCCGCCGTGGCGCCATCTCGATATCTTCAACCCCGAACAGCGCCAGGTGAATCGCCTGCTGCGCCTGCACCGCCAGCACCGCACGCTCCTTGCCCACGCTACCTATCGGCGGCAGCAGGTGAATGCACACCTCGCCCCGCGACTGGGCAAACAGGCGCATCAGGTGCGACACCAGGTCATCATCGCCAATGAAAGGCGCAACCGGGTCGATCTGGCCATCGCGCAAGTACTGGATAGCCACCGGTTGCACCGCCACCCCCCGATCAATGGCACCAGCCAGCAGGCGCCCGTGGAAGGTGCGCAGGGTACGGCCGCTGGTGGTGGTTCCTTCAGGGAAGATCAGCAGCGGCCGGGCCATGCCCAGTTGCCCGGCAATCTGCTCACGCAGCCGCTGGCTGTCGCCGCCGCCACGGCGGATGAACAGGGTGCCGGCCTTTTCCGCCAGCCAACCGGCTACAGGCCAGTGGCGTACTTCAGCCTTGGACAGGAACGACAGCGGCATCAACATGCCGAGCAGAGGAATGTCGGTCCAGGAAACATGGTTGCTGACCCACAGCATCGGCCGCTGCGGCAGCTCGCCGACGACCTTCACGTCGAAGGGCAGGGCAGCGACCAGGCGTTTCATGAACAGACAGGTCCAGCGCTGGCGCCGTTCGATGGGGGGCTTGAAGCCCAGGCGTTCGGCGAGGGCGATCAGGCTGGCCATCAACATGCCCAGCGCCAGTACCAACAGCAGTCGAGCCAGGCGGGCCATTACCCGCAGCTTCGGCATCAGACTGCCGCCTTGAAGTGGCGGGCGTAGCGCGGGCACAGGTCGTCGCGCTTGAGCAGGATGAAGACGTCGGCTACCTGGAAGTCTTCGTCCCAGCACGGCTCGCCACAGATTTTCGCGCCCAGGCGCATGTAGGCCTTGAGCAGCGGTGGCATTTCGGCGATGACGTTGCCGGGCAGGGCCAGGCTCGGCAGCGGGTTCTTCGGCTCGGCGCGCAGGTGTTCGGTGCACAGGTAACGGTCACGCAGGCGCTGCATCACGGCGTGAGCCTGCACGCCGCCGTCCTGCATGGGGATACTGGCGCAGCCCATGAGGTAGCTGTAGCGGCCCTCGTTGAGCACCTCGGCCAGTTCGCCCCAGAGCACCGCGATGGTGCCGCCGTTGCGGTAGTCGGGGGCGACGCAGGTGCGGCCCAGTTCGAGGATCGGCCCTTGCAGTTGCAGCAGGCCGTGCAGGCGGAATTCTTCTTCGCTGTAGAAGCGGCCCAGGCTGCTGGCGGCCTGGTGGTCGAGCAGACGAGTGGTCGCGACCAGCTCGCCGGTGCTCAGGTCACGTACACCAATGTGGCGGCAGTGCACGTCGTAGTCGTCCATGTCCAGACCCTGCTCGGCGCCCTTGAGCTTGGCCTTGAATTCTGCACTGAACACTTTGTAGCGCAGGGCCTGGGCCTCTTGCAGCGCCGCGGCGCCAACCAGGCGTTCGGCTTGCAGACGGCGTTCGGTGCTGTTGTCGCCAGCGTGAGCGATCCGAGTCATTACGAGTCTCCATAAGCCAGCCATGAAGGGTTGCGGCCGGTCGGCTTTGTTGTGCAAAGTCAGCCTAGGTAGGCGCGGTGTCACCCCTGTGAATCTTTGGTGATGCTTGCGTGACACCCCCCAAACCTTGAGCAGAATTCCCCAGCAAGGAGTCGTCTGATGGCCTGGTTGCAACGTTTGAATGACCCGTTTCGTCATGCGCTGGCGGGCACCCTGGGCGAAACCTATGGCGCACTGCTTGAGCGCCTCGGCCCGGTGGCCCCCTTCGAACTGGCGGTACTCGGCGCGCGCGCGATGGCCACGCCGGGCCTGGCCTTCCTGGTGGGTTACCAGGCTGCCTTGCGGGTGCTGTGGCCCAGTGCGCCGGCTAGCCTCGGCGCCTTGTGCGCAACCGAACGGCGCAGTGTGCGGCCGGCGGACATGCACACGCGCCTTGATGACTTGCGGCTGACGGGCAGCAAGGATTTCGTCACGGCAGGGTTGGAAGCGGAGTGGCTACTGGTGGCGGCGCGTAGCGAAGCGGCTGGCGAGGCACCCCGGTTGAACCTGGCGGTGGTCTACCCCGGGGAGCCCGGGGTGACCCTGGAGCCATTACCGACCCTGCCGCTGATGCCGGAAGTCGGCCATGGCCGGCTGTTGCTCGATCAGGCCGCGTGCGAGTTGCTGGCCGGTGACGGTTGGGATGCCTATGTAAAGCCGTTCCGCTCGCTGGAGGACTTGTACGTGCTTACCGCGTTGACAGCCTGGTTGTATGGCGTGGGGCAGGCGTGTGCGTGGCCACAGGGGTTGCGCCTGCAATTGCTTGGGTTGCTGGCCGGGTGTGCAGAGGGTGGCCGTCAGTGTGCCGACAGTGTGGGATGCCATTTGCTGTTGGGCGGACTTTTTGCGCAGTTCCAGGCGTTGCGGGGGGAGATTGATGCGGCATTGGCGGCCGGGCCGGCGCATTGGGCGCAGATCTGGCAGCGGGACCAGGGGGTGATGGCGTTGGCGACGGTGGCCCGGGAGAAGCGGCTGAACAAGGCCTGGGGTGCTGCGGGATTGTCATGAATGCCTGTTAGGGTGGCGTGAACTATTGAATCCTGGGGCCGCTTCGCGGCCCTTTCGCGACACAAGGCCGCTCCTACAGTAACGGCATCAAACTTGAGGCTGACGCGATCTTCTGTAGGAGCGGCCTTGTGTCGCGATAGGGCTGCGCAGCAGCCCCAAAATTGCGAGCCTGAAACGCGATGTTGAACGGTCTGCTGTTGCTTTTTTGCATGGTCATGGCGTCCGCCAAGGCTGAGGATTGGCCTGCCCCTGACTGGCACAACGACCCTGCTCCCCACAACTGGCAAGCCGTCGACGCCTACGCCTTCCCCCCCCGCGCCCCTGACCGCAGCGGCATCCGCACCGACGCCCTGCTGATCATCCGCGATGGCCGCATCCTCCACGAACGCTACGCCGCCCCTACCACCGCCGCCACCGCACACCTGACCTGGTCGATCAGCAAGAGCGTACTCGCCACCCTCATGGGTGTGGCCCAAGGCGAAGGGCGCTTCCAGTTGCAGGACCCGGTCACGCGTTTCTACCCCGCCATGCGCGAGCACCCGGGCGTACGCATGGTCGACCTGCTGCACTGGGCCAGTGGCCTGGACTGGCAGGAAGACTACGAATTCGCACCGCTCAAGTCCTCGGTGGTGGCCATGCTGTATACCCGTGGCCACGAGGACATGGCGGCCTATACGGCGGCGCGGGGTGCGTCGGCCAGCCCCGGTCAGCGATTCCTCTACTCCAGTGGCGACAGCAACCTGCTGGCTGCTGCGCTGCGCGGCATGCTCGATGCCGGGCAGTACGCCGATTACCCCTGGCACGCGCTGTTCACCCCCTTGGGTATCGAAAGCGCGGTGTGGGAGCGCGACCGGGCGGGCACCTACGTGGGCTCTTCCTATCTGTACCTCAGCGCCCGTGATCTGGCGCGTATCGGCTTGCTGATGCAGCGCGACGGCCAGTGGCAAGGCCGGCAACTGCTGCCCAAGGCCTGGGTGGCTTTCAACCGCACTGCGTTTGACCATGCCCAGCCTGTGCCCGGTGAAGCCAACCCGGGCGGCCACTGGTGGCTCAACCAGCCGCTGGCCGCTGCTGGGCGGCCTTGGCCCAATGCGCCCGCAGATACCTTCGCCGCCCTTGGCCACTGGGGCCAGGCGCTGTATGTAGTGCCTGCGCAAAAGCTGGTGATCGTGCGCTATGCCGATGACCGCGACGGCAGTTACCAGCACGACGAACTGCTCAAGCGGGTATTGGCGGCACTGGCCGGGGAGGGGGCATGAAGCGCTTGCTGCTGCTGGTGCTGCTGGTGCTGTTGGGGTTGCTGGTCTGGGCCTGGCACGAGCGCCAGGCACTGGCAGATTTCCCTGGCATCCTCTCGGCCTATTCGGCCAAGGAGTATTGTTCGTGCCGCTTTGTCATGGGTTTCGAGCAGGCGTACTGCCAAGGCTATGTGAAGCAATGGCTGCCGCTGAGCCTGCTGGAGGAAAACACCGCGCAACGGCAAGTCACTGCCGTGGGCCTGGGGCGGCGCAACCAGGCTGCCTGGCAGGGCCAGCGCGAGGGCTGCCGCTTGCTGCCATGAAGGCGGGCGGGTAAGGTTGGCGGCCTGGTTTCACGAGATCTGTCATGTTCAAGCTGCCCCGTCTGTTGCCCGCCTTGTTGCTGGCTTTTTGCCTGCCCGCCCATGCCAATTGGCACCTCGATGGCGAGTCTTCACGCCTGTCGTTCATTACCGGCAAGAACGGTGATACGGCCGAAGTGCATCGCTTCCTGGTGCTGCACGGCAAGGTCGACCGTAAGGGCGCGGCCGGGCTGAGCATCGAGATGGATTCGGTAAGCAGCGGCATCCCGCTGCGGGACGAACGCATGCGTGACGACCTGTTCGAAGTCGAGCGCTTTGCCGAAGCCAAGGTGCAGGCACAACTGGACCTGCGCCCGATCAACGACCTGGCCAATGGTGCACAGATCGAACTGCGCCTGCCGCTCACCGTTACCCTGCATGGCCAGTCGCACAGCTACAACGCCCTGCTGCTGGCCACCCGCCTGGATGAGCGGCGCTTTCAGGTGGTAACCCTCGAACCCCTGGTACTGCGTGCCGAGGACTTCGGCCTGCTGCCTGGCCTGCAAGCCCTGCGCAAGTTCGCCGGGCTCAAGTCCATCAACCCGTCGGTACCGGTTAGCGCGGTGCTGATCTTCACCGCCCGCTGACATGCCGGGGCCGGTCTTCCCCTGGCGGGATGGCAACCAGTTCGAACTGCTGATCGATGGCCCCGAGTTCTTTCCGCGCATGCTGGCGGCGATTGTGCGCGCCGAGGTGCAGGTCGACCTGGAGTTGTACCTGGTCGAAGCGGGGGCCTGTGCCGAGGCGGTAGTCGAAGCGCTGGAGCAGGCCGCCCGGCGTGGCGTGCGGGTGCGCTGCCTGTTCGATGACTATGGCTCGCTGGCCTTCAACAGCGCCCTGCGCCAACGGCTGGTTGACGCCGGTGTGTACTTGCGCTGGTACAACCGACTGCGCTGGAAGCGCGGCCTGCGCAACCTGTACCGCGACCACCGCAAGCTGCTGCTGGTGGATGAACGCTGGGCGGTGGTGGGCGGCACGGGGGTTACCGATGAATTCTGGACGCCGGGCGATGCGACCAGTGAATGGCACGAGGTGATGGTGCAGATCCAGGGGCCGGTGGTGAACGACTGGCAACTGCTGTTCGACCGCCAGTGGTCGGCCAACAACCGTCGCACCGCCTGGCGCCCTGCCGAAGGCTTCGGCCTGCCGCGCCTGCCCAAGGTGCCAGCGCAAGGGCAGGGCATGGGCCGGGTGGCCTATGCCGACGCCCGCCAGCACCAGGACATCCTGCATTCGCTGGTGCGGGCGCTGAACAGCGGCAAGCAACGGGTATGGCTGGCCACGCCGTACTTTCTGCCGACCTGGAGCGTGCGCCGTTCGTTGCGCCGGGCTGCCAGCAAGGGGCTTGATGTACGGTTGTTGCTGACGGGACCACGCACCGATCATCCATCGGTGCGCTACGCCGGGCACCGTTACTACCCACGGCTGCTGCGTGCAGGGGTGCGGATTTTCGAGTACCAGCCGTGCTTCCTGCACCTGAAGATGGCCGTGGTAGATGACTGGGTCAGCGTCGGTTCGTGCAATTTCGACCACTGGAACCTGCGGTTCAACCTTGAGGCCAACATCGAGGCGCTGGACCCACCGTTGACGGCGGCGGTAGTGGCCAGTTTCGAGCGCGACTTTGCCTTGAGCGAGGAAGTCGACCTTGACCACTGGCATGCCCGCCCCCTGTGGCGCCGGGTGAAACAGCGGATCTGGGGCTGGATCGACCGGCTGGTGGTCAACCTGCTCGACCGGCGTGACTGACAGCGGCTATCGTGCAGTATCTGTTAACCGAAGGAGTGGGTGCGATGACGGCTAAGAAGATTCTCATGCTGGTGGGCGACTACGTCGAGGATTACGAGGCGATGGTGCCGTTCCAGGCCCTGAGCATGGTGGGCCACACCGTGCATGCGGTGTGCCCGGAAAAGGTGGCAGGGCAAACCGTGCGCACCGCCATCCATGATTTCGAGGGTGAGCAGACCTACAGTGAAAAGCCGGGGCACAACTTTGCCCTGAACCATGACTTCGTGCGGGTGCGGGCCGAAAGTTACGACGCGCTGCTGATTCCGGGGGGCCGTGCGCCGGAGTACCTGCGCCTGGATGAAAAGGTGCTGGAGCTGGTGCGCGCCTTTGACCAGGCAGGCAAGCCGATTGCAGCGGTGTGCCACGGTGCCCAGCTGCTGGCGGCGGCGGGGGTGCTGGAAGGGCGCGAATGCAGCGCGTACCCGGCGTGTGCGCCGGAAGTGCGGTTGGCGGGTGGCACGTTCATCGATATCGCCGTGGACCAGGCGCATGTGGATGGCAACCTGGTGACCGCGCCAGCGTGGCCGGCGCATCCAGCGTGGCTGGCGGCCTTTCTCAAGGTGCTGGGCACCCGTATCGCCTGACCGGGCCTCTTCGCGGGCACGCCCGCTCCCACAGGTTCAGCACACATTTCAAAACCTGTGCAATCCTGTGGGAGCGGGCGTGCCCGCGAAGAGGCCGGTACAGGCTTAACTTACCTGCTCAACCCAGTCATTGAGGTTGTAGTAGTTGGTCACCCGGGCAATCTTGCCGCAGTGGATGTAAAAGAAAGCGCCCGCCAGCAGCACGTAGGTTTGCCCCTTGGCCGCCGGCAACCCTTCGTCATCCGCCAGGTATTCACCCTGCACCGTGAACTCCGCCGCCGCACGGCTGCCATCGGCGTTTTGCATCACCACGATGTCGGCCAGGCGTTCGCGGTAGCAGCGGTTCATCTTGTCCATGAACGCCGCAAACCGGGCCTTGCCCATCTGCCGCTCGCCCTGGTTGATGTCATGGATCACATCCTCGCTGAGCAGGGCGAGAAAGCCCGGCATGTCGCCGGCGTTGAATGCGGCGAAGTAAGCATTTACCAGCTCGGTAGCGGTCATGGAACAATACCTGTCGTGTAGGGAAAAGGCGGGTCGTTGCGCCGGATGATAGGGTTTCCCCTCAAGCCCGGCTTAGCCGAGCGCGTCATCCACATCGACAAAACGACCGCCAAGCATGGAAATACGCCTGTTGCACGGCGCCGCTATCGCGCCATACATCGATGACCTCGTTCGCCTGCGCCTGACAGTGTTCCGCGAGTTTCCCTTCCTTTACGATGGCACCCCTGAGTACGAGGCCAACTACCTTGCCACCTATGCCCGCTCCGGGCGCAGCCTGGTAGTGCTGGCACTGGACGATGGCAAGCTGGTGGGAGCCTCCACGGGCCTGCCGCTGGTGGATGTTGCACCCGAATTCCAGCAGCCGTTTCTGGCCCATGGGCGTGACCCGGCCGCTGTGTATTACTTCGGTGAGTCGCTGGTGCTGCCGGAATATCGCGGTCAGGGCCTGGGGGTTCGCTTCTTCATCGAGCGCGAGTCCTACGCGCACAAACTGGCCGAGTTCGATTACTGCGCGTTCTGCGCCGTGGAGCGCCCCGGCGTGCATCCGCTGCGGCCTGCGGACTACAAACCGCTGCAGGGCTTCTGGCGCAACCGCGGCTTCCTGCATGACCCATCGCTGCGCACCCGTTACGCCTGGCGTGACCTGGACGCGCAGGAAAGCTCGGAAAAGATCATGTCGTTCTGGACCAAGGAACTGCCAACTTGATCCTGTGAAAACAACAACGGCCCCTGTTGGGGCCGCTGTTGTTACATCAGGTTTACTTCACTTCGACTGCCAGGCTTTCGGCAATCTTGCTCTGCCACAGGGCAGGGCCAGTGATGTGTACCGACTCACCGTTGCTGTCCACGGCAACGGTCACCGGCATGTCCTTGACCTCGAACTCGTAGATCGCTTCCATGCCCAGCTCGGCGAAGGCCAAAACCTTCGACTTGCGGATGGCCTGGGCTACCAGGTAGGCAGCGCCACCTACGGCCATCAGGTACACGGCTTTGTTGTCCTTGATCGCCTCGATGGCAGTCGGGCCACGCTCGGACTTGCCGATCATGCCCAGCAGGCCGGTTTGTTCGAGGATCTGGCGGGTGAACTTGTCCATGCGGGTAGCGGTGGTCGGGCCAGCCGGGCCTACCACTTCGTCACCGACCGGGTCGACCGGGCCAACGTAGTAGATGAAGCGGCCTTTCAGGTCCACCGGCAGCGATTCGCCGCGGTTGAGCATTTCGACCATGCGCTTGTGCGCGGCATCGCGGCCGGTCAGCATCTTGCCGTTGAGCAGGATGGTTTCGCCCGGCTTCCAGCTGGCGACTTCTTCCGGGGTGATGTCGTCGAGGTTGACGCGACGGGCGCTCGGGCCGGCTTCCCAGACGATTTCCGGGTAGGCGTCCAGCGACGGCGCTTCCAGCTCGGCCGGGCCGGAACCATCGAGCACGAAGTGGGCGTGACGGGTGGCTGCGCAGTTGGGGATCATGCACACCGGCAGCGACGCGGCGTGGGTCGGGTAGTCCATGATCTTGACGTCGAGCACGGTGGTCAGGCCACCCAGGCCCTGGGCGCCGATGCCCAGCTGGTTGACCTTCTCGAACAGCTCCAGGCGGATTTCTTCCAGGCGGTTCTGCGGGCCACGGGCTTTCAGCTCATGGATGTCGATGGATTCCATCAACACTTCCTTGGCCATGACGGCGGCTTTCTCGGCGGTACCGCCGATGCCGATGCCGAGCATGCCAGGCGGGCACCAGCCAGCGCCCATGGTCGGAACGGTCTTCAGCACCCAGTCGACGATCGAGTCGGACGGGTTGAGCATGGCCATCTTCGACTTGTTCTCGGAACCGCCACCTTTGGCAGCCACGTCCACTTCAACCTTGTCACCTGGGACGATGGAGTAGTGGATGACCGCCGGGGTGTTGTCCTTGGTGTTTTTGCGAGCACCGGCCGGGTCGGCCAGGATCGAAGCACGCAGGACGTTTTCCGGCAGGTTGTAGGCGCGACGCACACCTTCGTTGATCATGTCGTCGACGCTCAGGGTGGCGCCGTCCCAGCGCACGTCCATGCCCACGCGCACGAACACGGTAACGATACCGGTGTCCTGGCAGATCGGGCGGTGGCCGGTGGCGCACATGCGCGAGTTGATCAGGATCTGGGCGATGGAATCGCGTGCAGCGGGCGACTCTTCACGCAGATAGGCCTCGTGCATGGCCTGGATGAAATCGACGGGGTGGTAGTACGAAATGAATTGCAGGGCGTCGGCGACGCTCTGAATCAGGTCGTCTTGCTTGATCACGGTCATGCAGCGCGCTCCTCTTAAAGACGGGAACATTCAAAAAGACGCATCGACGGTGCCGACCAGCATGTCGAAGCGCCTTGCAAGGCGCCGGCAGGTCAGGCCGACGGAAAAAGGCGCGGCAGTATAGCGCGCATCCGTGCCGGGTACACCTGCGGCCGGTCTGGACCATGGTCGGCAGTGCGTGGGCATCCTTTTTGCTGCCGTAGCGCGCTTGGCTTAAAGTGGACTGTGATTTGTGGAGAAAGACCGACCATGCCCGAACTTTGCGTGGGCGAGCGCCGCTGGGCGGTGCCGACCGGCAGCAACCTGCTCGACGCCTTGAATGATGCCGGGCTCAACGTGCCCTACAGCTGCCGTGCCGGCAGTTGCCATGCCTGCCTGGTGCATTGCCTGGCCGGGCAACCGCTGGATGCCTTGCCCGAGGCCCTGGCACTGGACAAGCATGCCCTGGGCTGGCGCCTGGCCTGCCAGTGCCGGGTGGTCGAGGACTTGAATGTGGCGCTGTTCGACCCGCAGCGCGATGGTGTGCCGGCGCATGTCTGCGCGCTGGACTGGTTCGGTGACGTGTTGCGTGTACGGCTACGGCCCGAGCGGGCGGTGCGTTACCAGGCGGGGCAGCATGTGGTGTTGTGGCATGGTTCGGTAGCGCGGCCTTATTCCCTGGCCAGCCTGCCGGGGGAAGATGACTTCCTGGAGTTTCACATCGATTGCCGGCGCCTGGGCGCCTTTTGCGACAAGGCTCGGGGTTTGCAGGTAGCAGATGTGCTGCGCCTGGGTGAATTCAGGGGTGGTGCCTTGCATTACGACCTGGATTGGCAGGACCGGCCGCTCTGGCTGCTGGCGGCCGGGACCGGGCTTGCGCCGTTGTGGGGCATCTTGCGTGAGGCTGTGCGACAAGGGCATCGCGGCGAGATTCGGGTGCTGCATGTGGCGCGGGACAGCGCCGGGCACTATCTGGCTGAACCACTGATGCAACTGCAGGGCGTGCAGGTCGAGTTGGTGCTGGCAGAGCAGATGGATGAAGCACTGGCGGGGTTGCGGCCGTCTTCGCGGCAGACGGTGGCGCTGGTGTGCGGGGCGCCGGGGAGCGTCGAGCGGTTTGCCCGGCGGTTGTTCATTGCCGGGGTGCCGCGGGGGCAGGTGTTTGCTGATGTGTTTGTCGAGCATGCCTGAGATAGCTGGGAGGGCTTTGCCCTCCTGTCGCGACACAAGGCCGCTCCTACAGGGGAATGCGTATCTCTTGTAGGAGCGGCCTTGTGTCGCGAAGGGCCGCAAAGCGGCCCCCTTTCAGGCAGGATCAGCCGACCAGCGGGTCACCAACGTGCAGGATCTTCATGCCGTTGGTGCCACCGATGGTGTGGTAGCTGTCGCCCTTGGTCAGGATCACCCAGTCACCTTGCTCCACCAGGCCACGCTTGAGCAGTTCGTCGACCGCTGCCTGGCTTACCTTGTCGGCCGGCAGCGATGCCGGGTCGAAGGCGATCGGGTACACGCCGCGGAACATGTTGGCGCGAGCCTGGGTAGCGCGGTGTGGCGACAGGGCGAAAATCGGCACGTGCGAGCGCAGGCGCGACATGATCAGCGGGGTGTAGCCGCTTTCGGTCAGGGCGATGATCGCCTTCACGCCCGGGAAGTGGTTGGCGGTGTACATGGCCGCCAGGGCGATGCTTTCGTCGCAGCGCTCGAAGGTGGTGTGCAGGCGGTGGCTGGACTTCTGGCTGGTCGGGTGCTTTTCGGCGCCCGAGCAGATACGCGCCATGGCCTGTACGGCTTCGATCGGGTAGGAGCCGGCGGCACTTTCTGCCGACAGCATCACCGCGTCGGTGTTGTCCAGCACGGCGTTGGCCACATCGGACACTTCGGCACGGGTCGGCATCGGGTTCTGGATCATCGACTCCATCATCTGGGTCGCCACGATCACCGCCTTGTTGTTGCGGCGGGCGTGCTGGATGATCTTCTTCTGGATGGCGATCAGCTCGGCGTCGCCGATTTCCACGCCCAGGTCGCCACGGGCAACCATGACGGCGTCAGAGGCGAGGATCAGCTTGTCGAGGGTCTCGTCGTCGGCAACCGCTTCGGCGCGTTCGATCTTGGCCACCAGCCAGGCGCTGCCGCCGGACTCGTCACGCAGCTTGCGTGCGTATTCCATGTCGCTGGCGTCACGCGGGAACGAAACGGCCAGGTAGTCCAGGTCCATTTCCGCTGCCAGCTTGATGTCGGCCTTGTCTTTCTCGGTCAGGGCCGGTGCGGTCAGGCCGCCACCTTTACGGTTGATGCCTTTATGGTCGGACAGCGGGCCACCGATGATCACCACGCAGTGCAGGGCATCTGCGGTGGCGGTTTCGACGCGCATGACCACACGGCCATCGTCGAGCAGCAGTTCGTCACCGACGCCGCAGTCCTTGACCAGGTCCGGGTAGTCGATACCGACGATGTCCTGGTTGCCTTCGGTCAGCGGGTGGGCGGTGGAGAAGGTGAACTTGTCACCAATCTTCAATTCGATGCGCTTGTTGGCGAACTTGGCGATGCGGATCTTCGGACCCTGCAGGTCGCCCAGCAGTGCAACATGGCGGCCATTCTTGGCGGCGATGTCGCGGATCAGGCGCGCGCGGGCCTTGTGTTCGTCCGGCGTGCCGTGGGAGAAGTTCAGGCGTGCCACGTCCAGGCCCGCGAGGATCAGCTGTTCGATCACTTCCGGCGAGTTGCTGGCGGGGCCAAGGGTGGCGACGATTTTGGTACGGCGGATGCTCATGCACAGACTCCTATAGTGAAGCGCAGCGAAAGGCTACTCCTGAATCTCGCTGTAGTCATTGTTCCGTTGCACTACCTGCGACCAAGGCAGGGTGGCATTTGAACGGGCAGGGTATCCTTGCAAAACCCTGTGAAGATTTGTTGGCGTTGGCCGATACACAGGCATTAAAGGAGATCCCCATGCGAGCCCTGATCGTTTTAGCCCTGGCGGCCAGCGCCGTCGGCTGCACCCGCTGGTCCATGGACCACCACCTGAACAATGCCTACCGCGCCTACGACCGTGGCGATTGCGCACGGGTGATGCTGGAGCTGTCGCAGGTCGACCGTACCAGCCGCTCGCGGCCGTTCATCCACCCCGAAGTGTCGCTGCTGCGTGGCCAGTGCCTGGAGCGCCAGGCGCTTTACGTGGATGCCGCGCAGACCTATCAGTACCTGATCCAGAAGTACCCGGGCAACGAATACGCCTACCGGGCGCGGGCGCGCCTGCAAACCCTGGAAAAACTCGGGCATTACCGCGGCGGCGAAACGGCTGTGGCCAACCCGGTGACGACTGCACCTTGGCGCTAACACCAAGGTGTGGTTTATTTCACGAGATTTGCTGCGCACGCTGCGCTAATCTGTAACTCAGCTGTTACAACAACCGCCAGTACCTTGTATTCCTGGCATCAGGTACGGAATACACTCGCGATCATGTTCAACAAGCGCCACATCGAACGTCATCAGCTGCCTTGTGTCCTCAAGGTGTTCAACCGGTTTACCAACCAGGAAATCGGCCAGCTAGGCAATGCCTCCGAAGATGGCTTGATGGTCATCAGCCAGCTGCCCGTCATGGTCGGGCCTGATTACGAACTGCAACTGCGCATGCCGTTGGTCGGCGGGGGGCATCAGTTCGTCAACCTGACTGCCAGTTGCCTGTGGTGCCGCGAAGACCAGACGCCAGGGCACTACGATTCGGGCTTCATGCTGCTGCAGGCGCCTCGCGAGTACGACGAGTTCGTGCGCTCATTGCGCGACTATTTCAGCTTCCACCCCGCCAACGCTTCTGTCTGAGGCTGCGTTAGAATCGGGTCGACCTTGATACAGGACGATCCCGTGACCTCCAGCATTTTCTGGCACGACTACGAAACCACCGGCATCAACCCGCGCTGCGACCGGCCATTGCAGGTGGCCGGTGTGCGCACCGACTTCGACCTCAACGAGATCGACGAACCGATCAGCCTTTATTGCCGGCCCTCCGACGATATTTTGCCGCACCCGGCCGCCTGCCTGGTGACCGGCATCACGCCGCAGTTGCTGGCTGAGCAGGGGCTGTGCGAAGCCGAGTTCATGACCAGGGTCCATGCGCAGCTGGCGCAACCGGGCACCTGTGGCGCTGGCTACAACACCCTGCGTTTCGACGATGAAGTGACCCGCTACAGTTTGTACCGCAACTTTTTCGACCCCTATGCCCGAGAGTGGCAGGGCGGCAACAGCCGCTGGGACCTGATCGACATCGTGCGCACTGCCTACGCCTTGCGCCCGGACGGTATTCAATGGCCGCAACAAGATGGGCGCACCAGCTTGCGCCTGGAGTTGCTGAGCAAAGCCAATGGCATTGACCATGGGCACGCCCATGAAGCGCTTTCCGACGTGCGGGCAACCATTGCCCTGGCCCGCCTGATACGGCAGAAACAGCCCAAACTGTATGACTGGCTGTTCCAGTTACGCAGCAAACATAAAGTGCTGGAGCAGGTCCGCTTGTTGCAGCCACTGGTGCATATATCCGGGCGTTTTTCGGCAGCGCGCAATTACCTGGGTGTGGTATTGCCACTGGCATGGCACCCACGTAATCGCAATGCACTGATTGTGTGCGACCTGCATCAGGAAACCCTACCGTTACTGAGGGAAAGTGCTGAAGTTTTGCGCCAGCGTTTGTACACCCGCCATGAAGAGTTGGCCGAGGGTGAATTACCGGTGCCGCTGAAACTGGTACAAATCAATCGTTGCCCGGTGCTGGCACCGTTGTCGGTATTGCGCCCTGTCGATCAACAACGGTTAGGCCTGGACTTGACGTTGTTACAATTGCGTGGCGAACAGTTGGCCAGCCAACAGGCGCAGTGGCAAGACAAGCTGGAGCACATCTACGGCAAGGAAGACTTCACCCCGAGTGAAGATCCGGAGCAACAGTTGTATGACGGTTTTATAGGGGACCGAGACCGCCGCTTATGTGAGCAAGTGCGTGCGCTGGAACCCGCGCAGTTGGGCCGTGGGCACTGGATGTTCGATGACCCGCGCTTGCCCGAACTGCTGTTCCGCTACCGGGCGCGCAACTTCCCTGAGACCTTGAACAGCGAAGAGCGCCAGCGCTGGCATGGCTTCTGCCAGCAGCGCCTGAGCGACCCGCAGTGGGGCGCACCGAATACGCTGGGTGACTTCGAGCAAGCGCGCCAGCAAGCCTGGGAGCGCGCTGACGAAGCCGGCCGACGCGTGCTGGAGGCTTGGCAAATGCATGCCCGGCAATTGCAGGCACAATTTGCAGTTGGCTGATCAACAGACAAACAAAAACGCCGGCAATGTGCCGGCGTTTTTGTTTGCGATAAGCAAAGCGCGATTACGCGGACAATCAGTCCAGCAGGGTCGCCCAGCTTTCAACCACGTCGCCGCCCCAAGTGGCTTTCCACTCTTTCAGGGTTTTGTGGTTGCCGCCTTTGGTTTCGATGACTTCACCGTTGTGCGGGTTCTTGTATTGCTTGACCTTGCGGGCACGCTTGGTGGCAGTGGCCTTGACCGCGCCGCGAGGTGCCTTGCTCAGTTTCGACTCTGGGTCGAGCAGGGCAATCACGTCGCGCAGCGACTTGGAGTATTCACCCATCAGCGTGCGCAGTTTGCCTTCGAACTCCAGTTCTTTTTTCAGCTTGTCATCCTGCGACAGGTTGGCCAGGCGGGCCTGAAGTTCCTTGATGGCTTCTTCGGTGGCGCGGTACTCGTTGATCAGGGACATGGAGTGTTCCTTAATGCGTGTTCAGAAATGTGTGGGCCAATAATAGACAGGCGATACTCACAAGTAAACATGGTACTGGGCAATTAACTGTTAATTAAGCTGTGACAATATTTCTCTACGTGAACAAAAATTTACATAAAGACCCTGCGTTTCGTCATGACGGTCAGACACTACTCGCGCAGCGATTGCTGATCCACACAGGCTATCGCAGCTGCAATCAATACTGCGTTTTTTCTGGCGGGCCGCTAGAATAGGCGCCTTTGCGAAGTTCTGGAGTCTCATTCATGCGCACCTATCGTCTGGTGATCGCCTGCCCCGACCGTGTAGGTATCGTGGCGAAAGTCAGTAATTTCCTGGCCTTGTACAATGGCTGGATCAACGAAGCCAGCCACCACTCTGATGAGCAGAGCGGGTGGTTCTTCATGCGCCATGAAATCCGTGCCGAATCGCTGCCATTCGGTATTGAAGCCTTCCGCGAGGCGTTTGCGCCCATCGCCGAAGAGTTCTCCATGACCTGGCGCGTTACCGACTCGGCGCAGAAAAAACGCGTGGTGCTGATGGCCAGCCGCGAGTCGCATTGCCTGGCCGACCTGCTGCACCGCTGGCACACCGACGAACTGGACTGCGATATCCCTTGCGTTATTTCCAACCACAACGACCTGCGCAGCATGGTCGAGTGGCACGGTATTCCGTTCTTCCATGTGCCGGTTGACCCCAAGGACAAGGCCCCGGCCTTTGCCGAAGTGTCGCGCCTGGTCAATGAGCATGCCGCCGATGTGGTGGTGCTGGCGCGCTACATGCAGATCCTGCCGCCGCAGCTGTGCCAGGACTATGCCGAGAAGGTAATCAACATCCACCACAGCTTCCTGCCGTCGTTTGTTGGCGCCAAACCGTATCACCAGGCCTCCCTGCGCGGCGTGAAGCTGATCGGCGCGACCTGCCACTACGTCACCGAAGAGCTGGACGCTGGCCCGATCATCGAGCAGGACGTGGTGCGTGTCAGCCATGCCGACAGCATCGAAGACATGGTCCGCTTTGGCCGTGATGTGGAGAAGATGGTGCTGGCCCGTGGCCTGCGTTACCACCTGGAAGACCGCGTGCTGGTGCATGGCAACAAGACTGTGGTGTTCGACTGACACAGTTGGGTTGCCTGTGAGATTTTGGGGCTGCTTTGCAGCCCATCGCGACACAAGGCCGCTCCTACAAAGTGTACGCCGTGCTTTGTGTAGGAGCGGCCTTGTGTCGCGATGGGGCGCAACGCGCCCCCGGCAATCTTGAATGGAAAACTGATGGCCAAACAGCGCAACCAACCCACCGCCTCACCCCCTCCCACCCTCGGCGAAGGCTGCCTGGCCCGCTACGACCCTGAAGCCCTGGATGAAAGCGACGGCACCGACTTCCCCGGCGCTGCCGAACTCTGGCAACAGCTCAACCCGCCTGACCCCGCCAGCGCTCCAGCAACGGACGGGCCAACAGGCACACAAACACCGGCCCACCCGCCAGCAGATAAAAGTAGTAAGTAACCGCCCGCCAGATCAGGATGGCCGCCGCTGCGGTCGAACTGCCCACCAAGGGCGTCAACAGGCTGGCCGAGGTCAGCTCGGCAGCTCCGGCCCCTCCGGGCAACAGGCTGAATTGTCCGGCGCTGAGCGACAGCATCTGCACAAGGAAGCTGGGGATCCACGCCAAGTCCACCCCCAACCCCCTCAATACCAGGTACAACACGCTATAGCGCAAGCACCAGTGAGCGCAGGTCAGGGTAAACACCAGGCTGAGCGTTCGCTTGGGCAGGCGCCAGGTTTGCGCCAGTGCGTCGATGAAGTGCAGCACTTTGCGTGCCCAGCGGCGTTTGCGCTGTTGGCTCATGCCCAGGCGCTGAAGCAACTTGCCATTAACGCGCATCACCGTGCGCCGGTAGCGCAGCAGCCCGATTACCCCGGCCAGAGCAGTGCAGAGCAGCAACGCGCTGCCCATCAGCATGCTTTCCTGGCTGCGGCCCAGGCTGTGGAATAGCGCATAGCCGGCTATGGCCAGCATGGCGCAGAAGAAGAACACCAGGTCGTTCAGTTGGTCCATGGCGAAAACGGCGCCGCTGCGTGCCGGGCCGATGCGGTGGCGCGCGAGCAAGGCCATGAGGGTCAAAGGCCCGCCGCTGCCGCCAGGGGTGGTGCAGATGGCGAATTCGGTGGCCATTACCACGCCGAGGCTGCGCAGGTGCCCAAGCCGTGTGCCTTGCTGGCCCAGGAGCAGGCGCAGGCGGATGGCGTTGATGACCCAGCACAGCAGGATCATGCCCAGCAGCATGAGCATCAGCGCGGGGTCGAAGCGCTGCAACCTTGGCAGCAACTCACTGCCACCGAGCAGGGTTGGCACCAGCACAGCGCCGAGCAGTGCCAGGCCCAGCCAGGTCAAGCGGTTCATGGGTTGGCCTGGCGGTCCAGCCAGGCCGACTTGGTCAGTGGTTCGCGGCCTTGAGCCAGCAAACCGCGCAAGGTGTTCAGCCAGTAGTCACGAGAGGTGCGGTGACGCATGTCTACCGGGTGCAGGCCCAGGCGCAGGGTGTCGGCGTCGCGCCAACGCCGGCATTGCCAGTCGCACAGCACCCTGGAAAGCCCCCGGCGCCAGGCGCTGCGGGCACTCCACACCAGCCCTGGGGCCTCGATCGCGGTGAAGTCCGGCAAACGGTACAGGTGCTGCGGTGTGCTGGTGTACCGCAGTGGCAGGCGGCGCAGGGCCTGGCGGGTACCTTCGCTCATCAACCAGGCCGGTGCGACAAAGCCGGCTACAGGCCAGC
Organism: Pseudomonas sp. NPDC089547; assembly: GCF_050280665.1. NCBI lineage: Bacteria > Pseudomonadati > Pseudomonadota > Gammaproteobacteria > Pseudomonadales > Pseudomonadaceae > Pseudomonas > Pseudomonas sp. NPDC089547. Next base: position 48,202 of record NZ_JBNNVS010000003.1, read on the forward strand.
CCTGCTGGTGAAACAGGCCCAGGCCCTGCTCCAGCCGTTGCAACGCCTGCTGCTGGTCAAGGCCATGGAACTCGCCTTCGTGGGTGTAGATGCGGCGCATGAAGTATTCGCCGGGCGTGCGTGGCGGCGGGCCGTTGTCGGCGTGGTAATAGCCGTGCAGGGCCAGTTCGTCGCCCTTGGCCAGGCGCCGTTCAAGCAGGCGGCAGAAGGTGGGGGAGCGCAGCAGCAGGTTGCGCTGGTGAAAGTCCGGCACCACCAGCCATGTCATGGGGATGCCGCCGAGTGTGTCGATGGCCTCGACGAAGGGTTGATAGTCGGGCCAGGTCTCGGGCGCCACATCGTGCAGCACCAGCATCAGGCTGCGCGATGCTGGCTGCGCCTCAGCCATGGGCGCGTACCTGCGACGGGTGGCCGAGTACGGCCTGGTAGTGCTGCAGAAGGCCGCACACCACGTTGTCCCATGAGTAATGCTGCTCCACGTGATGTCGGGCCTGTGCCCCGAGTTTGCGGACACCGGCCTCGAATGCCTCACGCACGGCCGCCGCCATGGCCTGGCCATCGTTGGGGCGGCACAAGCGCCCGCACTGCTCATTCACGATTTCGCCAAAGGCGCCAGCGCGCACGGCTACCACGGGGGTGGCACTGGCCATCGCTTCAAGTATGACCAGGCCGAAGGTTTCCTGGTCCCCAGCATGCACGAGCAGGTCGGCACTGGCCATCAGCCGTGCGACCTCCGGCGCGGGGTGGAAGTGGTCGATCACGCTGACATTCTGCGGCACATTGGCCGGCATGTTGGAGCCCACCAGCAGCAGGTGGTACGGGCTACCCAGCTGCTGCATGCAGTCGAGCAGCACGGGCAGGTTCTTTTCCCGCGAGCCACGGCCGGCATAGATCAGCAGGCGGCTGGTGTCGGCAATACCCAGTTGCGCACGTAGCTGCGGGTCGCGCTTTTCGGGGTTGAAGGTGGCCAGGTCCACACCCAGGCGCTGTACATGCACATCATGTACGCCCAGGCGACGCAGTTTGTCGGCCATGACCTGACTGGGTGCCAGTACCCGGTCGAAATTGCCGTACAGCTTGCTGACATATGCTTCGACATTGGGCGTGAACCAGTTGCCCATGCGGTTGCTGACCAGCAAGGGCAGGTCGGAGTGGTAGAAGCCGATTACCGGCACATCGAGCTGACGCCGCGCCTCCAGCGCTGCCCAGGCAGTCAGGTAGGGGTCGCCAACTTCGATCAGGTCGGGCTTGAGCGTGCGTAGCGTTTTGCACCAGGGGGCCAGGCGTACCGGAAAGCGGTAGCCCTTGCCGAACGGCAGGGGTGGGGCGGGTACTTGAAAGATGCCATCGGCATGCTGGGCGCTCGCGCCGGGTATCAGCAGGCTGTGGCGTACATCATCAATGGCGTCGAGGCGGCGGTGTTTGGCATCAAGATAGGTTCGTACGCCGCCGCTGGCCGGGGCGTAGAACATGGTGATGTCGGCAATGTGCACGATCAGCATCCCTCCGGGATCGTCTTCGGGTCTGTCATGCGGCGGTAACGGGCCGGCGATGACGCGCCTAAAGGTTGACCTTTCAGAAGGATAGTTTGTTCGATCGGGCTTGGGCGGTGTAGGGCGGGGGAACTGCACCGGCTTCTTCGCGGGTAAACCCCCCACAGGTAAAACACAAACCTTCAGGTTTGTGCAGGCCCTGTGGGAGCGGGCAGGCCCGCGAAGCAGGCGACGCGGTACGTGCTTAAATGCGGAAGCTGCCCACCAGGTGTTTCAGGCGGCCGGCCTGCTGCTCCAGGTCCGAGCAGGCGCGCAAGGTGGCCTGCAGGTTCTCCACGCCTTCCTGGTTGAGCATGTTGATCTCGTTGATGTCCATGTTGATCGCCTCGACCACGGCGGTCTGTTCCTCGGTGGCGGTGGCTACCGACTGGTTCATGCCGTCGATCTCGCCGATGCGCACGGTAACGCTGTCCAGCCGCTCACCGGCCTGGTTGGCGATCTGCATGCTGTCCTGGCTGTGGCGCTGGCTTTGGTCCATGGTCTCGACCGACTCGCGGGCGCCTACCTGCAGCTCTTCGATCATGGTCTGCACCTGCTGCGCAGATTCCTGGGTGCGGTGCGCCAGGTTGCGCACTTCATCGGCCACCACGGCAAAACCACGCCCGGCTTCACCCGCACGGGCCGCTTCGATGGCAGCGTTCAGCGCCAGCAGGTTGGTCTGCTGGGAAATGCTGGTGATCACTTCAAGGATCTGGCCAATGTTGACGGTTTTGTTGTTCAGGGTCTCGATGTGCGCGCTGGAGCTGACGATCAGGTCGGACAGGCGGTTCATCGCGGCAATGTTGCGCTCGACCACTTGCTGGCCCTCTTCGGCCAGCAGACGCGCCGAACTGGCGTGCTGCGAAGCCTGGGCGGCGTTCCCGGCGATTTCCTGAGCGGCTGCGCCCAGTTCGTTGATGGCGGCGGCCACGCTGTTGGTGCGGTTGCTCTGTTCGTCGGAGTTGGTCATCGACGAGTTAGAGGCGCTGATGACACGCAGGGCCACTTCGTTGACCTGTTCGGTGGCCGAGGACACTTCGCGGATCGAACTGTGGATACGCTCGACAAAACGGTTGAAGGCGCTGCCCAGAATGCCGAACTCATCGTGGTTGTGAATGCGCAGGCGTTTGGTCAGGTCGCCTTCACCCTGGGCGATGTCCTCCATGGCGCGGGTCATGGTGTGCAGGGGCTGCATCAGCACACGGATCAGCAGGCCAAGCAGGCCGATGATGATCACCACCGCCACCACCGTGGCGATTACCGCCGAGGTGCGGAAGGTGCTGAGCATCGAGAAGGCCTTGTCCTTGTCTACCGACAGGCCGATGTACCAGTTGGCCGAAGGCAAGCCGGTGATCGGGGTGAAGGTAAGCAGGCGGGTTTTGCCTTCACTCTGTACTTCGGTCAGTTCACCGGTGAGTTTCGGGGTGTGCTGCGGGAACAGGTCCGACAGCGATTTCATCACCAGGTCCTTGTCGGGGTGCACCAGGATCTTGCCTTGGTCGTTGACCAGGAAGGCGTAGCCCATGCCGCCGAAGTTCAACGAGTTGATGATCTGCACCAGGCCGTCGAGGGCAAGGTCGCCACCGACCACACCGACACTGCTGGAAACCTTGTTGAGGATGCCGATGACCATCTTGTTGGTGGTCATGTCGATGTAGGGTTCGGTCAGCGTTGCGCCGGCGGCGCTCATGCCGTCCTTGTACCAGGGGCGGGTACGAGGGTCGTAGCCGTCGGGCATTTTGGCGTCGGGGCGCACGCTGAACCCGCCATCGACCTTGCCCAGGTACACGGTGAGGAAGCTGGAAACCAGCGCATTCTGGCCCATCAGGGTTTCGGCGTTGGCCGGGTCCTGGGCTATGTTCTGTGCCAGGTTTTCCACCAGTTTGATACGGCCTTCGAACAGGTTGCGGATGTTGGTCGAAGTGGAGGCGCCCATTTCAGCCAGATAGTTTTCCAGGTCCTCGCGGATCGCATTACGCTGGAGGTAATCGTTGTAGAGGGTGAAAAGGCTGAAGGCGAGCATCACGATCAATGATGCCGCCAAAAGAATCTTGTGGCTGAAACGAAGGCTTTTGTTCATGGCGTAATCGGTTCCGCTAAGGTTTTATATCAGGCGTTCGCACGGGTGAAGCGGTAAGGATGTGCAATATCCCGAAAAGTCCCTTTTCGGTTGTTCCTCTCTGATTAAGGCAAATATCACCCAAAGGTATCGGCCGAATTAAGGTAAAGCTTGAGCAGAGGATTAATGAGATGTCGGAATCTTCGACCATCGTTGTAGGTGCAGGCCCGGATGGCCAGCCAGTAGGGCAAGCAATGCGGTTGGCCAACCGTCACGGACTGGTGGCGGGCGCGACGGGTACGGGCAAGACCGTGACTTTGCAGCACCTGGCGGAGGTGTTCAGCGATGCGGGGGTGGCGGTGTTCGCGGCCGACGTCAAAGGCGACCTGTGTGGGCTGGGGGCTGCCGGCACGCCGCAGGGCAAGGTGGCTGAGCGCATCGCAGGCATGCCCTGGCTGGGGCACGCGCCTCGGGCCTACCCGGTGAGTTTGTGGGATATTGCCGGGCAGTCCGGCCACCCGCTGCGCACCACGCTCAGTGAAATGGGGCCGCTGCTGCTGGGCAACTTGCTGGAGCTGACCGACAGCCAGCAGGCGGCGCTATACGCGGCGTTCAAGGTGGCCGACCGTGAAGGCCTGTTGCTGCTGGACCTGAAGGACCTCAAGGCGCTGCTTGCGCATCTTAAGGACAACCCGCAGTTGCTGGGTGAAGACAGTGCGCTGATGACCACTGCATCTACCCAGGCCTTGTTGCGTCGGCTCGCCACCTTGGAGCAGCAGGGCGCTGAAGCCTTGTTTGGTGAACCGGCTTTGCAGCTGGAAGACTTGCTGCGGCCGGACACGGACGGCCGTGGGCGCATCCACCTGCTCGATGCCAGCAGGCTGGTGCATGAGGCACCCAAGGTTTATGCGACTTTCCTGCTGTGGCTGCTGGCTGAGTTGTTCGAGCAGTTGCCCGAACGTGGCGATGCCGACAAGCCGGTATTGGCCCTGTTCTTCGATGAAGCGCATTTGCTGTTCAACGGTACGCCCAAGGCGCTGCAGGACCGCCTGGAGCAGGTGGTGCGGCTGATCCGCTCCAAGGGCGTGGGGGTGTATTTTGTCACCCAGTCACCGGGTGACTTGCCGGATGCGGTGCTGGCCCAGTTGGGCTTGCGCATTCAGCATGGCTTGCGGGCGTTTACTGCCAAGGAGCAGAAATCGTTGCGCGCGGTGGCCGATGGTTTTCGCCCCAACCCGGCGTTTGACACCCTGGCGGTGCTGACCGAGTTGGGGATTGGCGAGGCGTTGGTGGGCACGCTGGAGGAGAAGGGCACGCCGGCCATGGTGCAGCGGGTGCTGGTTGCGCCGCCGCAATCGCGGATCGGGCCGTTGTCTGCAACCGAACGCACTGCACTGATTGCCGCTTCGCCACTGGCGGGGCGTTATGACAAGCCGGTGGACCGTGAATCGGCCTATGAAATGTTGACCCAGCGCAAAGGCGAGGCGGTGGAGCCTGCGCCGCAACCCAAGGCAGATGAGGAAAGCCTGGCCGACAAGGCGGGCGAATTCTTGCAGAGTGCAGCGGGGCAGGCGATCAAGTCGGCTGTGCGCCAGGCGGCCAACCAGTTGGGGCGGCAGCTGGTGCGCGGGTTGATGGGGTCGCTGCTGGGGGGCAAGAAGAGGTAGTCAGCGTGAGGGCTTGCGCTGTATCTGTAGGAGCGGCCTTGTGTCGCGATGGGCTGCGCAGCAGCCCCGGCAATATCTGCTGGAACCAAGATCCCGGGGCTGCTGCGCAGCCCATCGCGACACAAGGCCGCTCCTACAAGGGGGCGCGTCAGGCACAAAAAAAGGCGCCTGCGAAGGCGCCTTTCTCTATGCGGGTATCACTCAGCCAATGGCTTTGGACGCCAGCCAGAACAGGCCGGCTGCCAGGCCCATCGAGGCCGGCAGGGTGAGTACCCAGGCCAGCAGGATGGTCTTCACGGTGCCGCCTTGCAGGCCGCTCTTGTTGGCGACCATGGTGCCGGCCACGCCGGACGACAGCACGTGGGTGGTGGATACCGGCAGGGCGAACACGTTGGCCATGCCGATGGCACAGGCTGCGGTGATCTGTGCCGACATGCCCTGGGCATAGGTCATGCCCTGCTTGCCGATCTTCTCGCCAACGGTCAGTACCACGCGCTTCCAGCCAACCATGGTGCCCAGGCCCAAGGCCAGGGCAACGGCCACGATGACCCAGAACGGCGCGTACTCGGTAGTGGCGGTCAGGTCTTTACGCAGTTTTTCCAGGTCGGCCTTTTCACGGGCTTCCAGGCCAGGCAGCTTGCCAACCTTTTTCGCCGTGTCATCCAGGCACAGCAGGTAGCGGCGCACTTCAACGCGCTTGTCTGCACTCAGGCTGTGGTAGTCGGTCACGCCCTGAAGCGAGGACTGCAGCGCGGCAATGGTCGGCTCGGTCTGTTGCGGGTTGCAGCTGAACTGCTCCGGCAGGTCGCTGGCCTTGGCTTTGCCCAGTGCCAGGAACTCGCCCAGGGTGGCGGCGTTACGCTGGTAGAACTGGCTCATGTGCAAGGTGGCGTCGCGGGTACGCTCGATCTGGTAGGTGGTGCTGTTCAGGTCGAGGACGAACTTGGCCGGGACGATGCCGATCAGTACCAGCATGATCAGGCCGATGCCCTTCTGGCCATCGTTGGAGCCGTGTACGAAGCTCACGCCCATGGCCGAAACCACCAGTACCATGCGGTTCCAGAATGGCGGGTGCTTCTTGTCGTCGAGCTTGCGGCGCTGGTCGGGGGTTTTGTGCATCTTCGACAGCGGGCGCCACCATTTCAGGCCAATCAGCACCAGGGCTGCAACGGCGAAGCCGGCCATTGGCGAGACCACCAGCGACATGGCGATGTCGATCGCCTTCTGCCAGTTCACGCCGTCGCCCAGCGGGATGTCGTTGATCAGGGCGTTGGCCAGGCCAACACCGAGAATGGAGCCGATCAGCGTGTGCGAGCTGGAAGCGGGGATGCCGAAGTACCAGGTGCCCAGGTTCCAGGTGATGGCCGCGGCCAGCAGCGAGAAGACCATGGCCAGGCCGTGTCCGGTGTTCACATTGATCAGCAGCTCTACCGGCAGCAGGTGCACGATGGCATAGGCCACCCCGACACCGCCCAGCAGAACGCCAAGGAAGTTGAACACGCCGGAGAAGAACACGGCGAGGTGCGGCGGCATGGCTTTGGTATAGATGACGGTAGCTACCGCGTTGGCGGTGTCATGAAAGCCATTGATGAACTCGAAGGCGAGTACGAAGGTCAAGGCGAGCAGCAGGCTCACCAACACCCAGGCATCCAGTCCGCTGAATAAATCGATCATGAAGGTTGTCTGGCGGTCATAGGGGGGCGGGATTATGCCAGAAAACCTTGGCAATCGATGCACCTGCTACAGACCGATGGCAATCTTCCGGGTGAGCACGCGCTGTGCGCATCAGGGCTTCGAGGCAGAGAAATGTCCGTTAAATGGCCCTAAATCTGGCGAAATCCTGCAAAAAGCTCAACAAATACCCGTTCTTCCGATATTCAAACGGATGTATGAAATTTGTGTAATTCCATTTCACCTTCGGCCTGACGGTAAAGATAGACCGCGCCCAGGGCCGGGCGGCGACGCGCTGGCGTGGCCCGAGGTCAGGGATTGTCGCCGCGCAGTTCCTTCTCCATACGTTCCAGTTCCTGGCTGAAGGACTGGTCACGGATGCTGGCACGTTTGCGCCAAGGTTTGCGTTCCGGGTCCGGTTGTGCGGCGTAGGTGGTGACTTCGCCACCGTAAACATCTTTGAAGCGTTCAGCCTGGCGCTCGAGTTCTGCGCGCAGTTCGTCTTTTGTCACATGCAGTACCTGAAAAAGTGTGATGACTGTTGTTATGCGTTGTGCAGCGTGCACATGCCTTGTTGGCCGCATTGGCCTGATACCGCGGAAGGTTGTACTGCCACGGAAGCGTCGGGCCTGCACCATCGATTATAGCAACCGATAATTTACCGAACATCGTTATTTACCCAACACTGACATCATCTGACATAAGTAAAGGGCGGTGCCGGCAAACTGTTTGCACCCTTCGTACATGTTTGAAAGGCATGGCGGATAAAAGTTCGCTGCAATGCGGGGCAAGGCCCGAATGAAAAACGGCCTCGCCAAAAGGCGAGGCCGTTGCCTGGGGACTTCTACGGTGGGTACCTGACCAGTCTCTCCAAAGAAGCCACAAGTGGCCAGAGAAAGGTATAAGCAAAAGTGTCGGCGGTCAATTGCGATTATCGGCCGTTTGTTCGATAATCGCACGAATGGGCGTTTTTTTTGAGGTGTGCGATGAGTGACGAAACCCTGGCCAACGATTCCGTCAATCCGGAGCCTGCGCGACCCGCTTCGGCCATGGCACCACCGATCGTGGCCTCCCCCGCCAAGCGCATTCAGGCGTTTACCGGCGACCCGGATTTCATGACCTCCCTGGCACGTGGCCTGGCCGTGATCCAGGCTTTCCAGGAGCGCAAGCGCCACCTGACCATCGCCCAGATCAGCCACCGCACCGAAATCCCGCGCGCAGCGGTGCGCCGGTGCCTGCACACGTTGATCAAGCTGGGTTACGCCACCACCGACGGGCGTACCTATTCGTTGTTGCCCAAAGTGCTGACGCTGGGGCATGCCTACCTGTCGTCGACGCCGTTGGCGATTTCTGCGCAGCCATATCTGGACCGTATCAGTGATCAACTGCACGAGGCCGCCAACATGGCCACCCTCGAAGGTGACGACATTCTTTATATAGCCCGTTCGGCCACGGTCGAGCGGCTGATATCGGTCGACCTGTCGGTGGGCGGGCGCCTGCCGGCCTATTGCACATCGATGGGGCGCATTCTGCTGGCGGCGATGGACGACACCAGCCTGCGTGAGTACCTGGAGCGCGCAGACCTGAAGGCGCGCACCAGCCGCACCCTGAATGACCCTGAGTCACTGTTCGCCTGCATCCAGCAGGTGCGGGCCCAAGGCTGGTGCGTGGTGGACCAGGAGCTGGAGCAGGGGCTGCGTTCGATTGCAGTGCCGATCTATGACGCATCGGGGCAGGTGCTGGCGGCGTTGAACGTGAGCACCCATGTCGGGCGGGTGACGCGTAGCGAGCTGGAGCAACGTTTCCTGCCGATTTTGCTGGCTGCCAGCCGCGACCTCTGCCATCAGTTGTTTGGCTGAGAATGCCGGGGGGCGCACAGCGCCCCATTCAAAAATTGAACAGGCAAAACCGTTTCTTGTGCGATAAACGCACAGTGTCGTTCCGGGTGAATTGCTTCACCAGCGCCCGCTGATTAATGTTTCTCGCAACGGTCGGCCCTGCCGACCGAACAAGAAAAACATAAGAGGCACTTACCATGAATACTGTCCCCTCGCTGCCGCGGCCGCACCCGCGCGCAGTTCCGTTGTATCCAGGCTGACGCAGGCCATATTCCCCAATCATCGCCCTCTGTGCCGGTTGCCCGTGTGCAGTGGTCTGGCTGTGCCCTACATTCTGGATAACAACAATGAACCAAGCGCAAAACAGCGTCGGCAAAAGCCTCGACGTTCAGTCGTTCATCAATCAGCAGCCTTTGTCCCGCTATCAATGGCGGGTTGTGCTGTTGTGCTTCCTGATTGTCTTCCTCGATGGCCTGGACACCGCCGCCATGGGCTTTATCGCCCCGGCGCTGTCGCAGGAGTGGGGGATAGACCGCGCCAGCCTCGGCCCGGTAATGAGTGCCGCGTTGATCGGCATGGTGTTCGGCGCCCTGGGCTCCGGGCCGCTGGCTGACCGCTTCGGCCGCAAGGGCGTGCTGGTAGGTGCAGTGCTGGTGTTTGGCGGCTTCAGCCTGGCCTCGGCCTACGCCACCAACGTTGACCAGCTGCTGGTGCTGCGCTTCCTGACCGGCCTGGGCCTGGGTGCGGGCATGCCCAACGCTACCACGCTGCTGTCCGAGTACACCCCCGAGCGCCTGAAGTCGCTGCTGGTGACCAGCATGTTCTGCGGCTTCAACCTGGGCATGGCCGGTGGTGGCTTCATTTCCGCCAAAATGATCCCGGCCTATGGCTGGCACAGCCTGCTGGTGATCGGTGGCGTGCTGCCATTGCTGCTGGCGTTGGTATTGATGGTATGGCTGCCGGAGTCGGCACGGTTCCTGGTGGTGCGCAACCGCGGTACCGACAAGGTGCGCAAGACCCTGTCACCCATCGCGCCGCACGTGGTGGCCGAAGCGGGCAGCTTCAGCGTGCCAGAGCAGAAGGCCGTTGCAGCACGCAACGTGTTTGCCGTCATTTTCTCCGGCACTTATGGCCTGGGCACCGTGCTGCTGTGGCTGACCTATTTCATGGGCCTGGTGATCGTGTACCTGCTGACCAGCTGGCTGCCAACCCTGATGCGTGACAGCGGCGCGAGCATGGAGCAGGCCGCGTTCATCGGTGCGCTGTTCCAGTTTGGCGGTGTGCTGAGTGCTGTGGGTGTGGGCTGGGCCATGGACCGCTTCAACCCGCACAAGGTGATCGGCATCTTCTATCTGCTGGCCGGGGTATTTGCCTACGCAGTGGGGCAGAGCCTGGGCAACATCACCGTGCTGGCCACGCTGGTGCTGATTGCCGGCATGTGCGTGAACGGGGCGCAGTCGGCGATGCCGTCACTGGCGGCACGCTTCTACCCGACCCAGGGCCGGGCCACCGGTGTATCGTGGATGCTGGGTATTGGCCGGTTTGGCGCGATCCTCGGCGCCTGGAGTGGCGCGACACTGCTGGGCCTGGGCTGGAATTTCGAGCAGGTGCTGACCGCGCTGCTGGTGCCTGCCGCACTGGCGACCGTGGGTGTGATCGTGAAAGGGCTGGTGAGCCACGCGGACGCGACCTGAGCAGTATGCGGGGCCGCTTTGCGGCCCCTTGCAGCGCGTTGATTTAAGGTTAGCAAGGCAACAAATTGTTCGTTAATCGCACAAATAGTCGATTATCGGATTGTAAGCCACCCGCCTGTCTCCTTAATCTGAGCTCACCGAAGCACCCTGACCAGTAGCCTCCAAACGTACCGCCGCGGCCCATGGCCAGTGGCAGGAGAAGCCTAATGCGCGACGTATTTATCTGTGACGCCATCCGCACCCCGATCGGCCGCTTCGGCGGCGCGTTGGCGGGTGTGCGTGCCGACGACCTGGCTGCCGTGCCGTTGAAAGCGCTGATTGAGCGCAACCCGACTGTGCAGTGGGACCAGGTTGACGAAGTGTTCTTCGGCTGTGCCAACCAGGCCGGTGAAGACAACCGCAACGTAGCGCGCATGGCGCTGCTGCTGGCCGGCTTGCCCGACAGCATCCCGGGCGTCACCCTGAACCGCCTGTGCGCGTCGGGCATGGATGCCATCGGCACCGCTTTCCGCGCCATTGCCAGTGGCGAAATGGAGCTGGCGATTGCTGGCGGCGTCGAGTCGATGTCGCGTGCGCCGTTCGTCATGGGCAAAGCCGAAAGCGGCTATTCGCGCAACATGAAGCTGGAAGACACCACCATCGGCTGGCGCTTCATCAACCCGCTGATGAAGAGCCAGTACGGCGTGGACTCCATGCCGGAAACTGCCGACAACGTGGCCGATGACTACCAGGTTTCCCGCGCTGACCAGGACGCTTTTGCCCTGCGCAGCCAGCAGAAAGCTGCAGCCGCACAGGCTGCCGGTTTTTTTGCCGAAGAGATCGTGCCGGTGCGCATCGCGCACAAGAAGGGCGAAATCATCGTCGAGCGTGACGAGCACCTGCGCCCGGAAACCACGCTCGAGGCATTGACCAAGCTCAAACCGGTCAACGGCCCGGACAAGACCGTCACCGCTGGCAACGCCTCGGGCGTGAACGACGGTGCTGCTGCGCTGATCCTGGCGTCGGCGGAAGCAGTCAAGAAGCACGGCCTGACCCCGCGTGCCCGGGTACTGGGCATGGCCAGCGGCGGTGTTGCACCACGGGTTATGGGCATTGGCCCGGTGCCGGCGGTGCGCAAGCTGACCGAGCGCCTGGGTGTGGCGGTAAACGATTTTGATGTGATCGAGCTTAACGAAGCGTTCGCCAGCCAAGGTTTGGCGGTGCTGCGTGAGCTGGGTGTGGCCGATGATGCGCCGCAGGTGAACCCTAACGGCGGCGCAATCGCCTTGGGCCACCCGCTGGGCATGAGCGGGGCGCGCCTGGTGCTGACTGCGCTGCACCAATTGGAGAAAAGTGGCGGGCGTAAGGGCCTGGCGACCATGTGTGTAGGGGTTGGCCAGGGTCTGGCTTTGGCCATCGAGCGGGTTTGACCTGTACCGGCCTCTTCGCGGGCACGCCCGCTCCCACAGGGGAACCACGCCTCCCGCTGTGGGAGCGGGCGTGCCCGCGAAGAGGCCGGTATGTTCGACTCAAGGCCAATTGCCAGCTTCAAAGCGGAACGAGTGTGTTACCAGGTATGTCTAGACTTACCTAGGACCCTCCAGGAGTAAACCCGTCATGACCTCAACCTATTACACCGGCGAAGAACGCAGCAAGCGTATCTTCGCTATCGTTGGTGCCTCATCAGGCAACCTGGTGGAATGGTTCGACTTCTACGTCTACGCCTTCTGCGCCATCTACTTTGCCCCGGCCTTCTTCCCCTCCGACGACCCGACCGTACAGCTGTTGAACACGGCGGGGGTATTCGCCGCTGGCTTCCTGATGCGTCCTATCGGTGGTTGGATTTTTGGCCGCCTCGCTGACCGCCATGGTCGCAAGAATTCCCTGATGATCTCGGTGCTGATGATGTGCTTCGGCTCCCTGATGATCGCCTGCCTGCCTACCTATGCCAGCATTGGCACCTGGGCACCGGCGCTGCTGTTGCTGGCCCGCCTGATCCAGGGCCTGTCGGTGGGCGGCGAGTACGGCACCACGGCCACCTACATGAGTGAAGTGGCCCTGCGCGGTCAGCGCGGCTTCTTTGCTTCGTTTCAGTACGTCACCTTGATCGGCGGCCAGTTGCTGGCGGTGCTGGTGGTGGTGATCCTGCAACAGTTGCTCACTGAAGATGAACTGCGTGCCTGGGGCTGGCGTATCCCCTTCGTGGTGGGCGCCATCGCCGCGCTGATCTCGCTGATGCTGCGCCGCTCGCTGCACGAGACCAGCAGCGCCGAAACACGCCAGGACAAGGATGCCGGCACCATCAAGGGCCTGTTCCGCAATCACGCAGCAGCCTTTGTTACCGTGCTCGGCTACACCGCCGGCGGCTCGCTGATCTTCTACACCTTCACCACTTACATGCAGAAGTACCTGGTCAACACTGCCGGCATGACCGCGAAGAACGCCAGCTATGTGATGACCGGCGCGCTGTTCCTGTTCATGGTGCTGCAGCCGTTCTTCGGCATGTTGTCCGACCGTATTGGCCGGCGCAATTCGATGCTGCTGTTCGGCGCCTTGGGTACCCTGTGCACCGTGCCGCTGCTGATGGCGCTGAAAACCGTGACCAGCCCGTTCATGGCCTTCGTGTTGATCAGCCTGGCGTTGTGTATTGTCAGTTTCTACACCTCGATCAGCGGCCTGGTGAAGGCCGAGATGTTCCCGCCACAAGTGCGTGCGCTAGGTGTGGGCCTGGCCTATGCAGTCGCCAACGCGGCATTCGGCGGCTCCGCTGAGTACGTCGCCCTTGGCCTGAAGACCCTGGGCATGGAAAACACTTTCTACTGGTACGTGACGGCCATGATGGCGATTGCCTTCCTGTTCAGCCTGCGCCTGCCGAAGCAGGCGGCATACCTGCACCACGATGATTAAGGACGTGGCATGACCAATCAACTGTTCGACGCCTACTTCACCGCGCCGGCCATGCGCGAGATTTTCTCCGACCGTGGCCGCTTGCAGGGCATGCTCGATTTCGAGGCCGCGCTGGCCCGCGCCGAAGCCGCTGCCGGGCTGGTGCCGCACAGCGCCGTGGCTGCCATCGAGGCGGCGTGCCAGGCCGAGCGCTATGACGTTGGCGCGCTGGCCAATGCCATCGCCACTGCTGGCAACTCGGCGATCCCGTTGGTGAAGGCGTTGGGCAAGGTGATTGCCAGTGGCGTGCCCGAGGCTGAGCGCTACGTGCACCTGGGTGCCACCAGCCAGGACGCGATGGACACCGGGCTGGTGCTGCAACTGCGCGATGCCCTCGACCTGATCGAAGCCGACCTGGGCAAGCTGGCCAATACCCTGTCGCAGCAGGCCTTGAAGCATGCCGATACGCCCTTGGTGGGCCGCACCTGGCTGCAACATGCTACCCCGGTGACCCTGGGCATGAAACTGGCCGGCGTGCTGGGGGCATTGACCCGCCACCGCCAGCGCCTGAGGGAACTGCGCCCGCGCCTGTTGGTACTGCAGTTCGGCGGCGCTTCGGGCAGCCTGGCCGCCCTGGGCAGCAAAGCGATGCCGGTGGCCGAGGCGCTGGCCGAGCAACTGAAGCTGACCCTGCCTGAGCAACCCTGGCATACCCAGCGCGACCGCCTGGTGGAGTTTGGCTCGGTGCTGGGCCTGGTGGCCGGTAGCCTAGGCAAGTTTGGCCGCGATATCAGCTTACTGATGCAGACCGAGGCGGGGGAGGTGTTCGAGCCTTCCGCGCCGGGCAAGGGGGGGTCTTCCACCATGCCGCACAAGCGTAACCCTGTGGGCGCGGCGGTACTGATTGGCGCTGCCACCCGTGTGCCTGGCCTGGTGTCGACCCTGTTCGCCGCCATGCCTCAGGAGCACGAGCGCAGCCTGGGCCTGTGGCATGCCGAGTGGGAAACCCTGCCGGATATCTGCTGCCTGGTCTCCGGCGCGCTGCGCCAGGCCCAGGTGATTGCCGAAGGCATGGAAGTGGATGCAGCGCGCATGCGCCGTAACCTCGACCTGACCCAAGGGTTGGTGCTGGCCGAAGCGGTGAGCATCGTCCTTGCCCAGCGCCTGGGCCGCGACCGCGCCCACCACTTGCTGGAGCAATGCTGCCAGCGTGCAGTGGCCGAACAGCGCCACCTGCGTGCCGTGCTGGGTGACGAACCGCAGGTCAGCGCCGAGCTGTCTGCCGAGGAACTCGATCGCCTGCTCGACCCTGCCCATTATCTGGGCCAGGCCCGCGTCTGGGTGGCGCGTGCCGTATCCGAACATCAACATTTCACTGCCTGAAGGAGACTGCTGTGGCGCATTTGCAACTGGCCGATGGCGTTTTGAACTACCAGATCGATGGCCCGGAGAACGCCCCGGTGTTGGTCCTGTCCAACTCGCTGGGCACCGACCTGGGCATGTGGGACACCCAGATTCCGCTGTGGAGCCAGCACTTGCGTGTGCTGCGCTACGACACCCGTGGCCACGGTGCCTCGTTGGTCACCGAAGGCCCCTACAGCATCGAACAGCTGGGCCGCGACGTGCTGGCCCTGCTCGATGGCCTGGATATCCAGAAAGCGCATTTCGTCGGCCTTTCGATGGGCGGCCTGATCGGCCAGTGGCTGGGCATCAACGCCGGTGAACGCCTGCACAGCCTGACCCTGTGCAACACCGCCGCCAAGATCGCCAATGACGAGGTGTGGAACACCCGTATCGACACCGTGCTCAAAGGTGGCCAGCAGGCCATGGTCGACCTGCGCGATGCCTCCATCGCCCGCTGGTTCACTCCGGGCTTTGCCCAGGCCCAACCAGAGCAGGCCCAGCGCATTTGCCAGATGCTGGCGCAAACCAGCCCGCAGGGCTATGCCGGCAACTGTGCAGCGGTGCGTGATGCCGATTACCGTGAGCAACTGGGCCGCATCCAGGTACCGGCGCTGATCGTGGCCGGTACCGAAGACGTGGTCACCACCCCCGAGCATGGCCGCTTCATGCAGGCTGGCATCAATGGTGCCGAGTACGTCGACTTCCCGGCGGCGCACCTGTCCAACGTCGAAATCGGTGAGGCCTTCAGCCGCCGTGTGCTCGACTTCCTGCTGGCTCACTGAGGACAACGCCATGGACGAGAAACAACGTTACGACGCCGGCATGCAAGTACGCCGTGCGGTACTTGGCGATGCCCACGTGGACCGCAGCCTGGAAAAGCTCAACGACTTCAACGGCGAGTTCCAGGAGATGATCACCCGCCACGCCTGGGGGGATATCTGGACCCGCCCGGGCCTGCCGCGCCATACCCGCAGCCTGATCACCATCGCCATGCTGATCGGCATGAACCGCAACGACGAGCTGAAACTGCACCTGCGTGCGGCGGCCAATAACGGCGTGACCCGTGACGAGATCAAGGAAGTGCTGATGCAGAGCGCGATCTATTGCGGCATTCCGGCGGCCAACGCCACGTTCCACATGGCCGAGTCGGTGTGGGATGAGCTGGGCGTAGAATCGCGCAGCTGACTGTTGTGGGAGCGGGCGTGCCCGCGAAACTGGCGACGCGGTGGATGGCACCGGCGCTGCCGGTGTTCGCGGGCACGCCCGCTCCCACAGAGACCGCGTAAGTTTTTACAGGGCGCGCACGGCCACCGGCCCTGCGTTGGCTTCGACAGCGCGCTTCAGGGCCGGGCACAGGCCCAGCATGAATGCTGCTTCTGCCACCACGAACAGCGGCCCGATGATCAGGCCGCTGACATCGTCGACAAATGCAGGTTTGCGGCCTTCGTAGTAATGGCCGACGAACTGGATGACCCAGCCCACTACGAATGCCCCCAGCCCGGCGCTGAGCCATAGCGCTGTTGTCTGTACGGCCAGCACCTGGCCGACCCATAGGCACAGGCCCAGCAACAGCCCCATCACCAGCCCGAAGCGCAGGTCCAGGCGCAGGTAGAACCACACCGAGGCCGCCGCTGCCAGCAGGGCAGGGGATAGCCACATGCCAGCCATCTCCCAGCCTGGGCGCGACAGCAGGATGGTGACTGCCAGCACGATCATGGGGATGCCGACGAAGTGGGTGGCGATGTTGCGTGGGTCGCGGTGGTAGCTGGCGTATTGGCTCAGGTGGTCGACGAGGTTTTTCATTGTTGTGCCTACCTGTTCAGTGTTGTTTTGCCTGTACTGGATAGTGATCAGGATAGCCCGCAGCCACCACTATCATCAGCTCAGCGAATGGCAGCAGCCCGTACTGGCGTATCCAGCCCCACCAATGTGTCTATCATCGCCCGCGCTGCAGGCGACAGCCGGTAACCGCTACGGCTGACCACCCCGCAACGCACGCTCAGCACCTCCAGCGCCGGCGGCAGGTTGCGCCAGTGCAGGCGCACCAGTGTGCCGGCAGCCAGGTCTTCGGCCACCGCCTCTTCGCTGGCAGTGCCAACCGCATCGCTGGCCTGCACAACACTGCGCAGCACCGCCAGGTGTTCGGTTTGCAGGTGCGGGGTGAAGTCGCTGCGCCCACTGAGGTTGGCCAGGCGTTTGCGCACACCGGGAGCTAGCAGGGCACTGGCAAGTGGGTAGCTGAACAAGTCGTTGGTCGACAGGCTGTCCTTGGCCAGCAACGGGTGGCCCGGGCGGCAGAAAAACAGGCCGGGGCGTGGCGACAGGGGCTCGGTGTGGAAGTAGGGGTCGGCTTCGAACGGGCGGATATCGTCGACGAAAAACTCGATCTGTTCACGGCGCAGGGCCTGACCCAGGCGTTCGGCATTGTCCACCAGCAGCGAGGTGCGGATGCCCGGATGGCGCTCGATGAAGTGGCGCAAGGCGTCCGGGACCAGGCGCACGGCAAGCGCCGGGCCACTGCCGAAATGCAGCTCGCCGGCGTCGAGCTTGGTCATTTGCAGCACTTCGTTGCTCAGTTGCGCGGCACCCTGTACCAGGCGGCGTGCATGTTGCAATACCACCAGGCCCTCGGGGGTGGGTGGCAGGGCTTTGCTGGCGCGGTCGACCAGCGGGCAGCCGAAGGTGTGTTCCAGGCCTTGGATGGCGCGGCTGAAGGCGGGTTGGGTAATGCCCATGGCCTCGGCGGCACGGACGAAACTGCGGTATTCGGTGAGGGCGATGAAGTAGCGCAGCTGGCGGAGGTCCATGTCACGGCTCTGGGGCGGGGGTCAGGGGCCTATTCAAGCTGTTACAGCTTATGTCGTCAAAGAAGGTTTATGGATTTAGTTATTTCTTATAGTTATTTACAAGGGCTTCTGGCCTCTTCGCGGGCAAGCCCGCTCCCACAGCTAGGGCGCACGATTCAAGACTGGTGCAATCCCTGTGGGAGCGGGCTTGCCCGCGAAGAATTTAAAGGAGATTCAGCGGGTAGCTGACAATCAGGCGGTTCTCATCGAACGCGTTGGTGCTGAAGTCCCGACGCATGGTGGAGTTGCGCCATTTCACCGACAGGTCCTTGAAGCTGCCCGACTGCACCACGTACGCCAGTTCGGTCTCCCGTGCCCATTCCTTGCCATCATCCACGCTGCCCACGGTAACGTTGTCGCCCTTGATGTAGCGGTTCATCAGGGTCAGCCCAGGCACGCCAACGGTCGCGAAGTTGAAGTCATGGCGCACCTGCCAGGACCGCTCCTTGGCATTGTCGAAGCTGGAGTTGTAGCTGTCGTTGGCCAGGGTACCGCCACTGGTGCCGTTGACCCGCATCCAGGCATCGTCACCGCTGACCTTCTGCAAGCCCACGTAGACGGTGTGGCCTTGGTAGCGCGCCGAAAGCATGGCGGAGGCGGTGCGGTTGTCCAGCTTGCCGGCGCGCTCTGCGCCGTCTTCCTTGCCGATGAAGTAGCCCAGGTTGGCGCCCAGGGTCCAGTCGCCCAGCGGCTGGCTGTGCGTCAGGTTGAGGTATTGCTGGCGGTAGATGTCTTTGAGCTGGGCATCCCACAGGCCGATCATGGTGCGCTTGTCATTGAAGGTGTACTCGCCACCGCCAAAGTTGAAGCGATCGGAGGTGAACGCGCCTTTGCCGGTCATCGACATGTCTTCCATGCTGGCGTCGTTGCGCGGGCTGTTGCCGCGGAACTGGCCGGCGTACAGCGTCAGGCCGGCAATCTCCTTGGAGGTCAGCTGGCCACCACGGAAGGTCTGCGGCAGCGAGCGGCCATCGTCCGAGCGCAGGATGGGTAACACTGGCATCCATTCACCGACTTTCAGCTCGGTTTCCGACAGCTTGGCTTTCAGCGCTACACCCAGGCGACCAAAGTCATCAGCCGGGCGGCCGTCGTCGTGCACGGGCAGCAGGTGCGTGTTGGTGGTGCCTTTGCCGCCGTCGAGCTTGACCGAGTACATGCCTAACACGTCCACCCCGAAGCCGACGGTGCCTTGAGTGAAGCCGGAGCGGGCGTCGAGAATGAAACTTTGCGTCCATTCTTCGGCCTTGGCCTGTGGGTGAGCCGGGTCGACGAAGTTGCGGTTGATGTAGAAGTTACGCAGGTTAAGCGTGGCCTTGGCGTCCTCCATGAAACCGCCCTCTGCGGCGAACAGGGGGAAGGCGCAGGACATGGCCAACAGGCCGGGCAGCAGCTGGCGTGCGGTGTGCGAAGTGCTCATCTGTCGTGGATCTCTTGTTTTTATGGGTGAGCCGGTGCGCTGCAGGATGCGGCCTGCAGGTGCGGGGCTTTTTTGATGAACTTGGGCAACGTTGCGTGGGGGGATGGTGCGCGGTAGCGCAGGGGTGAGGCAATTCGCCGCAAACGGAACGGGGCGATAATCGAACGGAATGTTCCAGTTGGTTAATTAGTTGCCAGTACCGGCCTCTTCGCGGGCTTGCCCGCTCCCACAGGATCACCACAGCCTTTGAAACTGTGAGGACCCTGTGGGAGCGGGCAAGCCCGCGAAGAGGCCGGCACTGGCAACATAAAACAAAAAGCCCACCGCGAGGGTGGGCTTGATGCTGCTACAAGCTCAATCAGCCTTTCGGTGCTTCCACCGATGCCTGCTGGTTGGCCTGCCCGGTCTGCTCATACCAGCCACCGCCAAGCGCCTTGTACAGGTTGACCTCGCTAGTCAGCTGCGACAGGCGGTCGGTAATCAGCGACTGCTGCGCGCTGAACAGGTTGCGCTGGGCGTCGAGGAAGGTCAGGTTGCTGTCGATACCGATGCGGTAGCGGCGTTCGGCCAGGCGGTAGTAGTCCTGGTTCGCCTGCACCAGGTCGCGCTGCGCCTGCAACTGCTCTTCGAAGGTCTTGCGCGCCGCCAGGCCATCGGAGACTTCCTGGAAGGCGGTCTGGATGGTTTTTTCGTACTTGGCGACGTTGATGTCCTTCTGGATCTTCGAGTAGTCCAGGCTGGCTTTCAGGCTGCCAGCGTTGAAGATCGGCAGGTTGATCTGCGGCTGGAACAGCCAGGTGCCTTGGCCACCTGCGAACAGGTGACCCATGTCGGGGCTCAGGCTGCCCGCATTGGCTGTGAGGCTGATGCTGGGGAAGAACGCTGCACGGGCGGCGCCGATGTTGGCGTTGGCGGCCTTGAGCAAGTGCTCTGCTTCCTGGATGTCCGGGCGACGCTGAAGGATGTCCGACGGCAGGCCGGCGGGTACTTCGGCCAGCTGGTCGGCATCCAGCTGCAGCGGCTTGGCCAGGTCGGCCGGAATGCCGGTGCCCAGCAGCACGGTCAGGCTGTTGACGTCCTGGGCGACCAGGCGCTGGTACTGCGAGTACTTGACCCGTGCGCCTTCCACGGCGGTGCGGGCCTGGCTCACATCCAGTGCCGAAGCCACGCCGACTTCATTGCTGCGACGGGTGAGGTTGTAGCTTTCCTCGTAGGTCTTCAGCGTTTCTTCGGTCAGCTTGAACAGCGCCTGGTCGGCCTGCCAGGTGTAATAAGCGTTGGCCACGCTGGCCACCAGGGCGATCTGCGTGGAGCGACGTGCCTGCTCGCTGGACAGGTAGGTTTCCAGTGCTTGCTCGGTCAGGCTGCGCACGCGGCCGAACAGGTCCAGCTCATAGGCACTGACGCCCAGGGTGGCCGAGTACTGGCTGGTGATGCCCGATTCACCGGTTTGCGACATGTTCGCCGGCACCCGTTGGCGGCTGCCGCTGCCGGTGGCCGAAACCGCCGGGAACAGGTCGGCGCGCTGGATGCGGTATTGCGCGCGGTAGGCGTCGATGTTCAATGCCGCAACGCGCAGGTCGCGGTTGTTGACCAGCGACGTCTGGATCAGCTGCTGCAGCGCCGGGTCGTGGAAGAACTGGCGCCAGCCCTGTTCGGCAGCGGCAACGTCTGCCGACTGGGTCGGCGAGTACGCAGGGCCTTGCGGCCACTGCGCTGCCACCGGCGATTCCGGGGTCTGGTAGTCAGGGATCAGCGAGCAGCCGCCAAGAATGAAAGCGGTTACCGCCAGGGACAACAAAGACTTGGTCATTGCCCAGCCTCATAACGTGGAGTTTCAGGGGTGGCGTCTTTTTCCGGCTCTTTGCTGCCGAACAGCGACGACACTGCGACGAAGAACAGAGGTACCCAGAAGATAGCCAGCACGGTCGCACTGATCATGCCGCCAATTACACCGGTACCGATGGCATGCTGGCTACCGGCGCCCGCGCCACTGGCGATGGTCAACGGTACCACGCCGAGGATGAATGCCAGCGAGGTCATGATGATCGGGCGCAGACGCATGCGGCACGCCTCGATCGCCGCGTCATACAGGCTGCGGCCTTGCTCGTGCAGCTCCTTGGCGAACTCGACGATCAGAATGGCGTTCTTCGCCGCCAGGCCGATGGTGGTCAACAGGCCGACCAGGAAGTACACGTCGTTGGACAAGCCGCGCAGGCTGGTGGCGATCAGTGCACCGATGATACCCAGCGGTACCACCAGGACGACGGCGATCGGGATCGACCAGCTTTCGTACAGGGCTGCCAGGCACAGGAACACGAACAGGACCGAGAGGGCAAACAGCGCCGGCATTTGCGAACCGGAGAGTTTTTCCTCGTAGGACATGCCGGTCCAGGAGAAGCCGACGCCGCTTGGCAGTTCGCCAGCAATGCGCTCGACTTCGGCCATGGCTTCACCGGTACTGTAGCCTGGCGCTGGCGCACCCAGGATTTCCATCGCCTCTACACCGTTGTAACGCGACAGCTTCGGCGAACCGTAGGTCCATTCGCCCTTGGCGAAGGAGGAGAACGGCACCATCTCGCCAGCGCCATTGCGCACATACCACTTCTGCAGGTCTTCCGGGCTCATCCGTGCGTTTGGCTCGCCCTGGATGTACACCTTCTTGACCCGGCCGCGGTCGATGAAGTCGTTGACGTAGCTGGCACCCAAAGCAATCGACAGGGTGTTGTTGATGTCGGCGATGGTCACGCCCAGGGCGCTGGCACGTTCGTCATCAATGGTCAGCTGGTACTGCGGCTCGTCGTTCAGGCCGTTAGGGCGCACAGCCATCAGGATTTTGCTTTGTGCTGCCTTGGCCAGGAACTGGTTGCGCGCTTCCATCAACTTCGCGTGGCCAATACCGCCGCGGTCCTGCAGGAACACGTCGAAGCCGGTGGCGTTACCCAGTTCGAGCACTGCTGGCGGGGCGAAGGCGAACACCATCGCATCGCGGAAGCTGAAGAAGTGCTGCTGGGCGCGTTGGGCCAGGTTGAACACACTGTTCTCGGCAGAACGCTCGCCCCACGGCTTGAGCATGATGAACGCCATACCCGAACTCTGGCCACGGCCGGCGAAGTTGAAACCGTTGACGGTGAACACCGAGGCCACCGTGTCGGCTTCTTCTTTCAGCAGGTACTCACGCATCTGGTCGACGACCACCTGGGTGCGCTCGGCGCTCGAACCGGCCGGCGTCTGCACCTGGGCGAACAGTACGCCCTGGTCTTCTTCCGGCAGGAACGCGGTGGGGATGCGGGCGAACAGCCAGATCATGCCGACCACGATCAGTGCATAGGCCAGCAGGAACGGCACCTTGTTGCGCAGGATGGTGCCGACACTGCGCTCGTAGCCGTTTACGCTGCGGTCGAAGTTGCGGTTGAACCATCCGAAGAAGCCACGCTTGGCCACATGGTGCTCGCCCTTCTTCAGCGGCTTGAGCATGGTGGCGCACAGGGCCGGTGTGAAGATAAGCGCCACCAGCACCGACAGGCCCATGGCCGAGACGATGGTGATGGAGAACTGCCGGTAGATCACACCTGTGGAACCACCGAAGAAGGCCATGGGCAGCAGTACCGCCGACAGCACCAGGGCGATACCCACCAGGGCGCCCTGGATCTGCTCCATCGAGCGCTTGGTCGCCTCTTTGGGCGGCAAGCCTTCTTCAGACATGACCCGTTCGACGTTTTCCACCACGACGATGGCATCGTCCACCAGCAAGCCGATGGCAAGCACCATGGCGAACATGGTGAGGGTGTTGATGCTGAAGCCTGCGGCGGCAAGGATGCCGAACGTACCCAGCAATACCACCGGTACGGTCATGGTGGTGATGATGGTGGCGCGGAAGTTCTGCAGGAACAGATACATCACCAGGAACACCAGGACCACGGCTTCGATCAGGGTGTGGATCACGCCGCTGATCGACTCGGTGACCACCGGGGTGGTGTCATACGGGAACACAGCCTTCACGCCAGGCGGGAAGAACGGCTCCAGGTCGGCGATGGTCTGGCGCAGTGCCTTGGCGGTGTCCAGGGCGTTGGCACCAGTCGCCAGTTTTACCGCAAGGCCGGAAGCCGGCTTGCCGTTGAACTGGGCGCTGACCGCGTAGTTTTCACCGCCCAGGCCGACCTGGGCTACGTCACCCAGGCGTACTTGCGAGCCGTCATTGTTGACCTTGAGCAGGATCTTTTCGAACTGCTCGGCAGTCTGCAGGCGGGTCTTGCCGATAATGGTGGCGTTCAGCTGGGTACCCGGCAAGGCCGGGAGGCCACCGAGCTGGCCGGAGGACACCTGCACGTTCTGCGCAGCCACGGCGGTCTTGACGTCGACCGGGGTCAGCTGGAACTTGTTCAGCTTGGCCGGATCGAGCCAGATACGCATGGCGTACTGCGCACCGAACACCTGGAAGTCACCCACACCGGCCGTGCGCGAGATCGGGTCCTGCATGTTGGAGACGATGTAGTTGGCCAGGTCGTCCTTGGTCATGCTGCCGTCTTCGGACACCAGGCCGATCACCAACAGGAAGTTTTTGACTGCCTTGGTCACACGGATACCTTGCTGCTGCACTTCTTGCGGCAGCAGCGGGGTAGCCAGGTTCAGCTTGTTCTGTACCTGCACCTGCGCGGTGTCGGCGTTGGTGCCTTGCTCGAAGGTAGCGGTAATGGTCATGCTGCCGTCGGAGTTACTTTCCGACGACACATAACGCAGGTTGTCGATACCGTTGAGCTGCTGCTCGATCACCTGAACCACGGTGTCCTGCACGGTTTGCGCCGAGGCGCCCGGGTAGGTCACGGCGATGGCGATGGCCGGCGGCGCGATGCTGGGGTACTGGTTGATCGGCAGCTTCAGGATCGACAAGGCGCCGACCAGCATGATCACCAAGGCGATCACCCAGGCGAAGATCGGGCGATCGATAAAGAACTTCGACATGGTTTACTCCGCTTTGGCGTCTGCTTTCGTCGCGTTGGCCTGATCAGGGCTACCCGGCTTCTTGACGTTGGTGGCTTCGCTGACCTTGACCTCGACACCTGGGCGCACGTATTGCAGCCCTTCGGTGATCAGGCGGTCACCCGGGTTGAGGCCTTCTTCGATCAGCCAGTCGCTGCCCAGGGTACGGTTGGCCTTGAGCTGGCGCAGTTCGACCTTGTTCTCCTGGTTGACCACCAGTGCGGTCGGTGCCCCTTTGAGGTCACGGGTTACGCCTTGTTGCGGGGCCAGAATGGCGTTCGCGTTGACCCCGGCCTTCAGCCGCGCATGCACGAACATGCCTGGCAGCAGGGTGTGGTCGGGGTTGGGGAACAGGGCGCGCAGGGTGACCGAACCGGTGGTTTCGTCCACGGAAACTTCGGAGAACTCCAGGCGACCTTCCTGCTTGAACAGGCTGCCGTCTTCCAGTACCAGCTGCACCGAGGCGGCGTTATCGCCGGCCTTCTGCAGTTGGCCGCTTTCCAGGTCACGGCGCAGCTTGAGCAGCTCGGCGGTGGACTGGGTGACGTCGACGTAGATCGGGTCCAGTTGCTGGATAGTGGCCATGGCGTTGGTCTGGCCATTGCTCACCAGTGCACCTTCGGTGAACGAAGAACGCCCGATGCGGCCACTGATCGGTGCCAGCACCTTGGTGTAGCGCAGGTCGATCTGTGCACTTTTCAGCGAGGCATCGGCCTGCAATCGTTTGGCATTGGCGTCGTCGTATTCCTGCTTGGACACCGCCTGTTCGTCGATCAGCTGCTTGTAGCGTTCGGCCAGCGAGCGGGTAGCCTGCAGGTTGGCCTGGGCATTGGCCAGGTTGGCTTCGTATACGGCAGGGTCGATCTGGTAGAGCTGCTGGCCTTCCTTGACCTCACTGCCTTCCTTGAACAGGCGCTTGAGGATGATGCCGTTGACCTGCGGGCGCACTTCGGCGACGCGGTAGGCACTGGTACGCCCCGGCAATTCCGAGGTCAGGGTGAAGGCTTGGGGCTGAATGGTCACGACGCCGACCTGAGGAGCCTGCGCCGCTGGCGCTGCTTCTTCTTTCTTACAGCCACTGAGCAGGGTTGCCAGGGCGACGGCGGAAACCAGAGCGGTAACGGCTGGCTTGAATTGCATGAGGATCCTCGGGTCGCTGGAGCAGGGAGACGCTCAAGAGTAGTGGAAGAGTCTTGATCTGGAAAAATTGCTATCCGGTGGATAAATAGCTTGCTAAGGAATATACTTACATTCATGGTTGTTTGTAAATACCGCTGGGTTGTACCTGGTTACTGCCACAGCCCTTGATTAGCTCATCCGCGAGGCGCCCTGCAGAGGCGCCCCCGGAGCGTTCCCCGCACGCACTGCGCGTTCGGGCCAGATGAGGTTGTACTGCCATGGTCCGTCGAACCAAAGAAGAAGCCCAGGAAACCCGCGCCCAGATCATAGAGGCGGCGGAAAAGGCCTTCTACAAGCGCGGGGTTGCGCGAACCACCCTGGCCGACATCGCCGAACTGGCGGGGGTGACGCGCGGGGCGATCTACTGGCACTTCAACAACAAGGCCGAGCTGGTGCAGGCGTTGCTCGACAGCCTCCACGAAACCCATGACCACCTGGCGCGGGCGAGTGAAAGCGAGGACGAACTCGACCCGCTTGGCTGCATGCGCAAGCTGCTGTTGCAAGTGTTCAACGAGCTGGTGCTCGATGCCCGAACCCGGCGTATCAATGAAATCCTGCATCACAAGTGCGAGTTCACCGATGACATGTGTGAAATTCGCCAGCAGCGCCAGGGCGCGGTGCTGGATTGCCACAAGGGCATTACCTTGGCGTTGGCCAATGCCGTGCGCCGGGGCCAGTTGCCTGACGCGCTGGATGTCGAGCGCGCAGCGGTGGCCATGTTTGCCTATGTCGATGGCCTGATCGGTCGCTGGCTGTTGCTGCCTGACAGTGTCGATCTGCTAGGTGATGTCGAAAAATGGGTCGACACCGGGTTGGATATGCTGCGCTTGAGCCCGGCGCTGCGCAAATGACACTTTGTTAAGGATTGTGAGGGAGTGTTTCCTCTTTGTATTAACAGTGGATTAATAAGACAGGCACAGATCCTGTAGGAGCGGCCTTGTGTCGCGATCGGGCTGCATAGCAGCCCCGGCAATTTTGCTACTGCTGCTGAAATCCTGGGGCTGCTGCGCAGCCCGATCGCGACACAAGGCCGCTCCTACAAAAACGCGCAGGTTCTTAACGGCCGCGTAGTTGCCGATCCGGCAATGCCACTGCGGCAACCAGGCCGAGCACCGCAATCAGTGCACTCCCCATCAGCAAATGTCGGAACGTCTCCAGCAGGCGCCCTTGCGTGACCAGGTCCACTTCACCGGCCTTCAGGCTCCCTAGCAACGGGTTACCCAGCATTTCAAATCCGCCCTGATGCAGCAGCGCCAGCAACAGGCTGGACATGCACGCCACGCCCATGGCCCCGCCCAGCGAACGGAACAGGTTGGTGGTGCTGGTGGCCACACCAATGTCCTTGCTGTCCACCGCGCTTTGCGTGCCTACCAGCGATGTCGGGAACTGCAACCCGCAGGCAATCCCGGTCAGCAGCATGAACAGTGCGCTGAGCGAAGCGGATTGTGGAGGGGTCAGCGCCATGGCGAAAATGGCCGCTGGCATCAGCAAGGCACCCGCGAGAATCTGCGGCTTGTAGCGCCCGGTGCGGCTGGTCATGCGGCCCCCGGTGAAGGCGCCCAAGGGCAGCCCCATGGCCAGTGGCAACAGGTGCAGTGCGGCGCTGTCGGCGCCAGCACCCGTGATGCCCTGGTAGCGCAAAGGCATGAGCATCGTCAGGGAAATCGACTGGAAGCTGGCGAAGAAGATCACACCCCAGCACAGCACCGCCACGCGGTTGCTGAACAGGCCCAAGGGTAATAGCGGCTCCGGGCAGCGCCGCTCATGTGTGATGAACAACGCCAGGCCCAGTACAGCGCACGTGAACAGGGCCAGTACGGCAGGGTCAATCCAGGCGTGCCCCTGACCGACAAGGGTGATGCCCAGCAACAAGCTGCCCAGGCCAAGGATCAGCAGCAGGGCGCCGAGGTAATCCACCTGGGCTTCCCGTCGCTGCGCCGGCATGCCACCGAGGGCACGGCGGATCGCCCACAACGCAACCAGCCCCAGCGGCAGGTTGATCCAGAATACCCAACGCCACGACAGGTACTCGGTCAGCCAGCCGCCCAGCACTGGCCCGGCGACGCTGGCCACGGCATACATGCTGCTGAAATAACCTTGGTAGCGGCCGCGCTCACGCGGTGGCACGAAATCGCCGATGATCGCCTGGCTGACCGAGACCATGCCGCCCGCGCCAATGCCCTGCAGTACACGGGCCAGCACCAGCTGCTGCATGTCCTGGGCCATGGCGCACGCGATGGAGGCCAGGGTAAACAGGCTGATACCGGTCAGGATCATCCGGCGCCGTCCGTACAGATCGCCCAGTTTGCCGTAGATCGGCACGGCCACGGTCATCGCCACCATGTAGCCGGAGATGACCCACGCCAGCAGGCCGACATCGTTGAACCGGGCCGAGATTGCCGGCAGCGAGACGGCGACGATGGTCTGGTCCAGTGCGCCGAGGAAGATCGCAAGCATCAGGGCGGTGAGCACGTTGCGCAGGGTGGTGGGGGGCAGGGCGGCGGTCACGGTAATACCTTGTAATCGGTTGTGGCTTCTTCGCGGGCATGCCCGCTCCCACAGATAACACTCAGGATCAAGGCAGGTGCTGTACCTGTGGGAGCGGGCGTGCCCGCGAAGAGGTCCTCGAATTGTAACCTGAGTTAGGTAGCTTCCTATGTACTATCTGCATCCCCTATGCCGAATCGGCATTGGCGCATTCATCCAGTGCTGCATGGCTGCGTGATATCGTTGGTATGCCACAGAGGCTGAAATTCGCGGCCTGCACCAGCTTGGTGCAACATTCTGCCGCAGGTTTTTCAGTGTGCTGTCTCCCACACCTTTTATTCCTCTGCCTGCATGTCGAGCATGACCGCCCAGATGGCGACGGTTGGAACAGGTCAGGTAGACCCGATTACAGGGGTCGGTAGTTACCGTTCAAATTTCAACTTATTTGCGGAGTGATCATGCCCAAGGCTTCCCATCAAGATCTGCGTTTTGCCTTCCGCGAGCTGCTCGCTTCAGGTTCCTGTTACCACACCGCATCGGTGTTCGACCCGATGTCGGCGCGTATTGCCGCAGACCTGGGCTTCGAGGTCGGTATCCTCGGTGGTTCCGTTGCTTCGTTGCAGGTATTGGCCGCGCCGGATTTCGCCCTGATAACCCTCAGCGAGTTCGTGGAGCAGGCCACACGGATTGGTCGGGTAGCGCAACTGCCGTTCCTGGCTGACGCCGACCATGGTTATGGCAACGCATTGAACGTGATGCGCACGGTGATAGAACTGGAACGCGCCGGCGTGTCTGCACTGACCATCGAAGACACCCTGCTGCCGGCCCAGTTCGGGCGCAAGTCCACCGACCTGATACCGGTCGAAGAGGGTGTTGGCAAGATTCGTGCGGCGCTGGAGGCCCGGGTCGATTCGTCGTTGGCCATCATTGCCCGCACCAACGCAGGTGTGCTCACCACCGAAGAAGTCATCGTCCGCACCCAGAGCTACCAGAAGGCCGGTGCCGATGGCATCTGCATGGTGGGCGTGAAAGATTTCGAGCAGCTAGAGCAAATTGCCGAGCACCTGACGGTACCGCTGATGCTGGTCACCTATGGCAACCCGAACCTGCGCGATGACGAGCGACTGGCGCGCCTGGGCGTGCGTATCGTGGTCGATGGCCACGCGGCCTACTTTGCTGCGATCAAGGCCACCTACGACTGCCTGCGCCTGCAACGCGGCCAGCAAAACAAGTCGGAAAACCTCAGCGCGACCGAACTCTCGCACACCTACACCCAGCCAGAGGACTACATCCGCTGGGCCAAGGAATACATGAGCGTCGAAGAGTGACCGGCGGCGCGCCGTCAACTCAACGGACGGCGCTCAAGGTTGCGGTGTGAGGCACGCAATGTGCCTGCACGCAGCTGTTGGCGGCACTGGGCTGGCTACGTAGCAGCTCGGCGCGCCAGCAGGCTGAGCCGTACAGCCCTGCGACAGCAGTCAAGGCCATGACAAGGGCGACTCTTCTTGATTTGATGCCCATGGTGCTCACCTCCTGTTACAGCGACAGGTGACACCTTTAAGCGTAGGCTATTTCTGGCATTACATCACAGGTCCCGATCCCACTCCGGCTCGTCCTTGAACCGTTGCACGAGGAAATCCAGCATGCTGCGCAAGGTCGCCGGCATGTGCTTGCGCGACGTGTACACCGCATTCAGGTTCAGTTCACGGGGCTTGGCCTCGGGCAACAGGCGTACGAGTTCGCCCCGGCGCAGGGCCTCGGCGGCCTGGTAAGTCGGCAGCATGGCGATACCCGCGCCAGCCAGCGCCGCCTTTTGCAGTGTCATCGCCTCGTTGGCGCTGATGTTCCCCGTCACGGGTACGGCGACCTGATGGCCGGTGACCTCGAAATGCCACAGGCTGTGGCCAAAGTAGGCATGGGTCAGGCAATTGTGCCGGCTCAGCTCTTCTACCTGTTGCGGGGTGCCATGCTCGTGCAGGTAAGCCGGTGCTGCGCATACCACCGAACGGCATACACTCAGGCGCCGGGCGATCAGGTTGGGGTCCAGGTCGTTGCTGGTGCGGATGGCCAGGTCGATGCGCTCGTCCACGAGGTTGACCGTACGATCGAGCATTTGCAGCTCTACTTTCACACCCGGGTAGCGTCGCACATAGGCCGCTACCGCATCCACCAGTTGCGCCTGACCGAAGGAGGTACTGACGCTGATGCGCAATGCCCCCTTGGGCGCATCGTCCGGTTGTTGCACGGCGGCCTGCAGGTCGCCGGCCAACTCCAGTAATTGCCGACAGCGGGGCAGGGTTTCCTGGCCGGCGGCGGTCAGGCTGAGCTTGCGTGTGGTGCGCTGCATCAACCGCGCACCCACCCAGTCTTCAAGCTCTGCCAGGTAACGCGACACTACCGGCCGCGACAGTTGCAGATGGTCTGCCGCTGCCGACTGGCTGCCCAAGTCGACGACGGTGACGAAAACGCGCATGGCGTTGAGACGGTCCATGATTTGCCCGGTTTCAGAAACAAACTATGTCCGAGCATCGCATTTTTTGTGACGGATCGGGCAACTAAGCTGTTGGGCATTGTTCTTCTGAAGGCTTTTCCCATGTCCTTGTTCACTCCCTTGCGTGGCCTGTTGCTGGCTTGCATAACCCTGGCCGGCCCGTTGCGGGCTGCCGAACCTTTGCAACTGGACGTCTATAACCCAGGGCATGAGGCGATTTTCCCGGTCAGTTCGGTGATCGTCAGTGGTGAGCACGACGCCGTGCTGGTCGATGCCCAGTTCGGCAAGGCCCAGGCCGAACAGTTGGTGCAGCGCCTGCGGGCAGGCGGCAAACGCCTGACCAGCATCTATATCAGCCATGGTGACCCGGATTACTACTTCGGCCTGGATACCCTGACCCAGGCCTTCCCCGATGCCAAGGTGCTGGCTTCTGCCGCCACTGTCGCGCATATCCGCCAGACCATGGACGCCAAGCTGGCGTACTGGGGCCCGCAGATGGGGGCGGATAAACCGGCACGGCTGGTGCTGCCACAGGTACTGAAAGGCAATCGATTGACGCTGGAAGGGCAGGCCCTTGAGGTGGTTGGCCTTGACGGCCCGCAACCAGATCGCAGCTTTGTGTGGATCCCGTCGATCAAGGCGGTGGTCGGCGGCGTGGTGGTGTCTGAGCACATTCACGTGTGGATGGCCGATACCCAGACGGCCAAGTCCCATGCCGACTGGCTCGGTACCTTGGCGCACATCGAAGCACTGGCGCCGCGTACGGTGATCCCGGGGCATTACCTGGGGGACAGCAGCCGCTCGTTGGAGGCCGTGCGTTTCACCGCAAACTACATACGTGACTTCGATGCCGAAGCGGCCAAGGCAAAAGACGCTGGCGCGTTGATCGAGGCCATGAAGCAACGTTACCCGGGCCTGGCCGATGAAAGCTCCCTGGAGCTGGGGGCCAAGGTCGCCAAGGGCGAGATGAAGTGGTAATTCCGTTCAATTGATGGAGAGTTTCCCATGAGCAAGATCGCAATCATCGGTGCCACTGGCCGCGCTGGCAGCCAGTTGCTGGAAGAAGCCCTGCGCCGTGGCCACAATGTGCTGGCCATTGCCCGTGACCCTTCGAAACTGGAGGGCCGGGACGGGGTGACCGTAAAGGCGGTGGATGCCAAGGACAGCGCGGCCCTGCAAGCTGCGGTCGCGGGTGTGGACGCTGTGCTGAGCGCAGCGCATTTCTCGACCATCGAGCCGCACGCAATCATCGAACCGGTCAAGCGGGCCGGGGTCAAGCGCTTACTGGTGGTGGGCGGTGCGGGCAGCCTGCTGCTGCCCTCGGGGCACCGGGTGATCGATAGCCCGGACTTCCCGGAAGCCTACAAAGCCGAAGCCACTGCCGGGGTGCGTTTTCTGGAGGCGTTGCAACGGGAGCCGAACCTGGACTGGACCTTCCTGTCGCCGTCGGCGGAGTTCGTTGAAGGTGAGCGCAGAGGGCGGTATATGTTGGGCAAGGATCATTTGCTGATTGGTGCGGATGGCAAGAGCTGGATTACCTTTGCCGATTATGCGATTGCCCTTCTGGATGAACTGGAAAAGCCGGCGCATTCGCGGCAGCGGTTTACAGTCGGGTACTGAGTCGCCTGCTTCGCGGGCATGCCCGCTCCCACAGGTACTGCACAGCTTTCAAATCCTGTGCTGTACCTGTGGGAGCGGGCGTGCCCGCGAAAGGGCCCTCACAGGCGGGCCTGGCCCTCCAGCCAATCCAGCAACTCCAGCAACCCCGGCGGCAAGCTTCTCGCCTGGCTCACCAGATAATATCCCTTACCGGTCACCACCTTGAGCGCAAACGGCATGCACAGCCGCCCGCCGCGCAAGTCATCACCAATCAGCGACCAGTCGCCAATGGCTATGCCCGTCCCCTGCGAGGCCATGGCCATCGCCATGTCCAGCGTCTCGAAATGCTGCTTGGGCCCATGAGTGGCCAGCGTGACCCCAGCTGCCTGTAACCACAACTGCCAGTCATGCTCATCCCGCGAGGGGTGCAGCAACATGTGCCGCGCCAGGTCGTCCACTTGCTGCAACGGTATCGGCCCCTCACGCAGCGACGGTGCACACACCGGCGTCAGCTGTTCATCGAACAACTTGCGTACGTGTAACCCATGGTTCGGCGGGTCGCCATAGACCACCGCCGCATCGAAGCCCTCCCGGCGAAAGTCCACCCCGTGCTGCACCGTGGTGGTCAACTCGACCGGCACATCCGGGCGCAATGCCTGCCACTCCATCAGGCGCGGCAGCAGCCAGCGCATCACGCAGGTCGGCGCCTTGAGCTGCAAGGTTGTGCTGCGTCCGCCCACCTCATGCACGCCTTGCTCGATCAATGCAAACACCTGCTGCACCCGTGGCAGCCAGTCCTGGCCTTCACGGGTCAGGCTCAGCCCGCGGGCCTGGCGCTGGAAAAGCGCATAGCCCAGGTGCTCCTCCAGGGCCGCGATCTGGCGACTGACGGCGCCTTGCGTGATGTGCAACTGTTGCCCGGCACGGGTGAAGTTGCAGTGCTGGGCGGTCACCAGAAACGTGTGCAGGGCGGGCAGGGGCGGTAGGCGTTTCATTGCGATAAGCCATGATTACAGGACATGGCTAGTATGTGTTTTTTTGCATTGTGGTGGTAGTCATGGGTTGGGTCCAATAAGCGCATAACCCAACCAGATTCATGGTGAACCCTGATGGCAACTTGCGGCGAAGTATTGGTCAAACTCCTTGAAGGCTATGGCGTGGACCATGTCTTCGGCATTCCCGGTGTACATACCGTGGAGCTTTACCGTGGCCTGGCGGGTTCGTCCATTCGCCACATCACCCCGCGCCACGAGCAGGGTGCCGGGTTCATGGCTGACGGCTATGCGCGCACCCGTGGCAAACCCGGGGTGTGCTTCATCATCACCGGCCCGGGCATGACCAACATCACCACTGCCATGGGCCAGGCCTATGCCGACTCGATCCCTATGCTGGTGATTTCCAGCGTGCAGTCCCGTGACCAGTTGGGCGGTGGCCGTGGCAAGCTGCACGAACTGCCCAACCAGGCAGCGCTGGTGTCGGGCGTAGCAGCGTTTTCCCACACGTTGATGAGTGCAGCAGACCTGCCACAGGTGCTGGCCCGTGCATTTGCCGTGTTCGACAGCGCACGGCCACGTCCGGTGCATCTCGAAATACCGCTTGATGTGCTGGTGGAACCTGCCGATTTCCTGCTGCCGGGCCGGCCCGTACGCGGCAGCCGTGCGGGGGCTGCGCCGCAAGCCGTAACACAAATGGCCGAGCGCCTGGCCGGTGCCAAGCGGCCGTTGATCCTGGCCGGCGGTGGCGCGTTGGCAGCCGGTGCTGCATTGGCACGCCTGGCCGAACACCTTCAGGCACCGGTGGCGCTCACCATCAATGCCAAGGGTTTGCTGCCGGCCAGCCACCCGCTGCAGATTGGCTCTACCCAGTCGCTACCGGCTACACGGGCGCTGGTGGCAGAGGCTGACGTGGTGCTGGCGATTGGTACCGAACTTGCTGAAACCGATTATGACGTGACCTTCAAGGGTGGTTTCGAGATCCCGGGCAGCTTGCTGCGTATCGATATCGACCCGGACCAGACCGTGCGCAATTACCTGCCAGAGCTGGCGCTGGTGGCAGATGCCGAACTGGCCGCCGAAGCCTTGCTTGGTGCTTTGCAGGCCCAGCCGCAACCGGTACGCCAAAGCACTTGGGGTGTGGCCCGTGTGGCCAGCTTGCGCCAGGCACTGGCGGCAGGCTGGGACCAGCCGACATTGAGCCAGACGCGCTTGCTGAACGCCATTCTCGAGCGCCTGCCCAACGCCATTCTGGTGGGCGACTCGACCCAGCCGGTATACACCGGCAACCTGACCCTGGACATGGATCAGCCACGTCGCTGGTTCAATGCTTCGACCGGCTACGGCACCCTGGGTTACGCGTTGCCGGCGGCCATGGGCGCCTGGCTCGGGAGCGCGGAGCAAATCGGCCAGCGTGCGCCTGCGGTGTGCCTGATTGGCGATGGCGGTATGCAGTTCACCCTGCCTGAGCTGGCCAGCGCGGTGGAGGCGCAGGTGCCGTTGATCGTGCTGCTGTGGAACAACCAGGGGTACGAGGAAATCAAGAAGTACATGGTCAACCGGGCGATCGAGCCAGTGGGCGTGGATATCCATACCCCGGACTTCATCGGTGTGGCACGGGCCTTGGGCGCGGCTGCGGAGAATGTGGAGGATGTGGCGCAATTGCAGGCAGCACTGGCGCAAGCGGTTGAGCGCAAGGGGCCGACGTTGATTCAGGTTGATCAGAATCAGTGGCAAGGGACAGTTTCGGGTTGAAGTGAAGCTGTTGTCTGTGCCGGCCTCTTCGCGGGCTTGCCCGCTCCCACAGGTACAGCACAACTTTCAGAGTATGTGCAGCACCTGTGGGAGCGGGCAAGCCCGCGAAGAGGCCGGCACAGACAACACTAAGTGCTAGCCTGCAGTGGCTCTCAATCTGGCCACATCGCGAATCGGCGGCGCTCCATACAGCCTGCTGTACTCCCGGCTGAACTGCGACGGGCTTTCGTACCCCACCCGATAGGCGGCCACCGCCGCTTCAAGCCCGTCATTGAGCATCAGCCGCCGCGCCTCTTGCAGGCGCAGTTGCTTCTGGTACTGCAACGGGCTCATGGACGTCACGGCCTTGAAACGGTGGTGCAAGGTCGAGGTGCTCAGGTTTACCTCACGGGCCAGGTCCTCGATACGCAAGGGCAGCTGGAAATTCTGGTTGAGCCAGGTGATGGCCTGGCAAACCCGGTGCGTCTGGCTGTTGGCCAAGGCGATTTCGTACAACCGGTAACCCTGTGGCCCCCGCAGCAGTCGGTAGAGAATCTCTCGGCGGAACAGCGGCGCCAGCATCGCGATATCGCGCGGGGTGTCCAGCAGGCGGATCAGCCGTAGCAGGGCGTCGAGCAACGCTGCGTCGGTCTTGTCCACATACAGGCCGCGGCCGGAAGGCCGGTTAGGCACCAGCATCGGCCCGCTTTCGGCAATCAGCTGGCTGATCTCTGCCGGGTCCAGGTCCATGCGCAACCCCAGGCTGGGGTGCTCGGGGCTGGCGTCGAGCTTCACACCACTTAGCGGCAAGGTTACCGAGACCACCATGTAGTGCAACGGGTCGTAGGCGTACTGTTCGTCACCGAGGAACAGGCTCTTGCTGCCCTGGGCCAGGATGCACAGCGCGGGTTGTGCCAGGGTCGGTACCGAGCGCACGTTCTCGGTGTAGCGCACCAGGTACAAGTCATCAATAGCCGACGCCGGGCCGTGGGGGTCACCGGCATGTCGGCGGATCAGCTCCGCAAGCTCCTGGCGCTGCATTTCCAGGGTCGGGTCGGTGGATGTGGCGGTGGTCATGATGGCTTTCCTCTACTGACCGACGCAGCATAGGTTTGGGCAATGGCGGGCGCTAGTCGAAAGCTGCACGCCGATTGCCTGATCCTGCCGTTCTGCAGGATCAGGCAATCGGCGTGCAGTAATGGCCTAACGCGTCGCGCGGGTGAGCCCCTAACCTTGGCAGCCTGGCTTTTCTGTCCGCCTGCTTCAAGGAGATTGTGCAATGACCTTAAAACAACCGGTCACCCACCTTGCTTTCATCCGTGCCAGCAGCGGGCGCTCGGCGGAGCTGGGTGCACGCCTGCGTGACTTGCTCGAGCCCTCGCTGCGCGCACCGGGTTGCCTCAGTTTTACGGTGCAGCGCTCCCAGGCCGATGCCGACTTGTGGTTGCTCAGTGGCAGCTGGCAGGATCAGCAGGCGATGAGTGGCTACTTCGCTTCGCCGACCCTGGACGTGTTTGGCGAACTGGTGCAGGCGCAGGTTGTCAGCAGCCTGGACTTGCATACCTTCGATTGAGGGTGAATGAGGTAAAGTGACGCCCTTGTTCAACCAGGTGGATAGCAACATGGCACGTAGGGAATTCACTCA
The DNA here is from genome assembly GCF_050280665.1 of Pseudomonas sp. NPDC089547. Taxonomy (NCBI): domain Bacteria; kingdom Pseudomonadati; phylum Pseudomonadota; class Gammaproteobacteria; order Pseudomonadales; family Pseudomonadaceae; genus Pseudomonas; species Pseudomonas sp. NPDC089547. Next base: position 84,302 of record NZ_JBNNVS010000003.1, read on the forward strand.
TTTCGAAGCGGTATCGGCGATGGTGCCGGTGGAGGGTGGCGGCTACAACGCGGCCATTGCGGTCAAGGCCTTGAACATGGGCGGCGCACCGCGCTTTCACAAGGTGCTCGACGGCGAGGTGTTCAAGGGCGCCGTGGCTGCCGACGAAGCGGCCACGGCCGAGTTGCAGCGCCTGCAGGGCGTCAGCGAAGAGGGCGAGCTGATCTGGTGATCAGGCCGATGGGCGGGCCATCTTGAACAGGTTGCCCAGCTCGAAGTAGTCCGCCGGGCCACCACCACGCAGGATCGGTTCGGCGGCAGCAGTGTCGTAGATGCCGTTTTTCAGCAGATGCTCGGCAATGTGCACTGCCACCACCTCACCCAGTATCAGCCAGCTCGGCACCGGTTCCTGGTCGGCACGTTTGAGCTGGATAATCTGGCTGACCTTGCATTCGAATGCCACCGGGGTTTCGCCTACACGGGGCACGCCGACGATGCGTGACGGCGTGGCAGTGAGGCCGCTCAACTCAAACTCGCTCACCTCGGCCCCAACGGGCGCGCAGCTCTGGTTCATCTGCTCGGCCAGTGGGCGGGTGGCCAGGTTCCAGACGAATTCGCCGGTCTGCTCGATGTTGTTCAGGCTATCTTTGCGCCCGACGCTACAGAAACCGATGATTGGCGGGATGTAGTTGAAGGCGTTGAAGAAGCTGTAAGGCGCCAGGTTCAGGCGGCCTTCGCGGTCTTGCGAGGAGATCCAGCCGATAGGGCGGGGGCCGACGATGGCGTTGAACGGGTCGTGGGGCAGGCCGTGGCCTTTGGCAGGTTCGTAGTAGTACATCTGTGCTGGGCTTGTAGGCCCACCTCCTGGGTGACGAGGTGCCTAGTGTGCCAAGCCTGTGCCCGCCTGAAAATGATCAAGCCCGGCCAAGGCCGGGCTGGGTGCTCGTATCAGGGATCAGCTGATGCGGTGGGCGTTGGTGCGGTCGAAACCGTCTTCGGCGAAACGCTGGCCGCCAGTGCGGTCGAAACCGTCTTCGGCAAAACGCTGGCCACCGGTGCGGTCAAAACCGTCTTCGGCGAAACGTTGGCCACCAGTGCGGTCAAAACCGTCTTCAGCGTAGCTGGCGGACTGGCTTTGCACCGCGGCAAAGCTGTGAGCGTTGGTACGGTCGAAGCCATCTTCGGCGAAGGCGCCAGCTGCGAAAACCGAGAGGGCCAAGGTGAGGATCAGTTTGTTTTTCATGGTCGTTGCTCCAGGGGTTCGTGAGTTGTTTGTTTCTATGGGTTTAATGCTACGCCGATTAATTTGATTAAAAAGCGCAAAAAATAGCAGTAATAAATCTAATATATCGATGTATATGCGTGCTTATACCGTGAATCAGGCGGTTGCCTGGCTCAGGGGGCGTCGACGCATGCGCCAACGTTCTGCCAGCCATTGCAGCTTGATAGGGGTGAATTAATGGGGCGTTAAGAAGGAAAAATCTTACGGAGATGGCTGGTGAACGTATTTTTCATCTACCACCAACCGATTTTTCAGACGTCGCTCAGCACCATCGCCGCACCTCAAACTGGAGCGGCACAACAATGAACAAACTTCCGCAAATCACCTTGGCCTTCTGGGTCATGAAGATCTGCGCTACTACCCTTGGCGAGACGGCAGGCGACTTGTTGTCGATGACGTTGAATGTGGGCTATGCCGTCAGCTCGCTGATGCTGATCAGCGTGTTCCTGCTGACGTTGCTCGGCCAGCTCTACTCGCGCCGCTACCACCCGATGCTGTATTGGCTGGTGATCCTCTCCACCAGCACTGCTGGCACCACCATGTCCGACTTCATGGACCGCACGCTCGGCCTGGGTTATGCCACGGGGTCGGCCGTGCTCATCGGTATCCTGCTGCTGACCTTCCTGGTCTGGCGCCTGAGCGGCAACCCGCTGGATGTAACCCGTATCAAGAATCGCTCGGGCGAGTTGTTCTACTGGGTGGCGATCCTGTTTTCCAACACGCTTGGCACCGCCCTGGGCGACTACCTGGCCGATGATTCGGGGCTTGGTTTTGCCGGCGGCGCACTGCTGATCGGCAGCGCCATCGCATTGGTGGTAGTGGCCCGCTACTGGACGCGCATCCCTGGTGTGGTGTTGTTCTGGGTAGCGTTCGTGCTAACCCGCCCGTTTGGCGCCACCTTGGGCGACTTCCTTACCAAACCTCACGAAAAGGGCGGCCTGGACTTCGGTACGATCGGTTCGTCGGCAGTGCTGGGCGGGGTATTGCTGGTACTGGTGCTGATGGCCAGCTGGTACCAGCGCCGTGAGCCACGTCAGGCGTTGGAGATGTCCTGAGTGTTGATACGGTAACGGGTACTGCGGCCCCCGCCTGGCAACCGGACCAGGCAAGCCTTGTCGAGCAGATCGGTAAGGTGGCGGGTCGCAGTGGCCTTGGATACCTTCGCCACTGCCTGGTATTGCGTCGCGTTGATGCCGTCTTCGAAGCCGCGCGGCCCACCATCGAGTAACCGGTTGAGCACCTTGACCTGTTCGGGCAGCAAGCCATCTGCCCGATGCGCCTGCCAGAACCTGGCCTTTGCCAGTATGCGGTCGATGTTTACCAGTGCCTGTTCAAGGCTGCGTAGCAGGGTGGCGAGAAACCAGTTCAGCCACCGGGTGATATCCAGGCCGCCTCTCTGGCTACTTTCCAATACCTGGTAATAGCCGGCCCTGTCGTCAAGGATGCTGGCGGACATGGCATAGAAGCGAATGGCCTGGCGCTCGCCTTGGGCCAGGGCCAGGTCGGTGATCGCTCGGGTCAGCCGACCATTTCCATCGTCAAACGGATGCAGCGTGACAAACCAGAAGTGGGCAATGCCGGCGCGCAGTAGCGGGTCCAGGTTGGTGGTATCGCGGCTCTCGGCAAACCAGGCGAGAAATTCGGCTAGCTGGGTTTCGAGGCCGTCACGCGGTGGCGCCTGAAAGTGCACGGTGGGCTTGTCGAGGCGGCCGGAAATCACCTGCATGGGCACTTCATCACGCAACTGCCCGACCAGAACCGCTTTGCTCAAGGTGACTTGTTCAAGCGGGAACAACCACTGGTGCCAGTTGAACAGGCGTTGCAAGGTCAGCGGTTGGTCATACCCTTGCGTTGCATCCAGCATCAGTTCGGCCAGCCCCTCACTGCGGGCATTGGTCGCCCCTTGTTCCTCGATGCCCAGCCTGCGAGCGAGGGAAGAGCGCACCGAGCCCACATTCAACTGTTCTCCTTCGATTGCCGAGGAGGTGACAATGTTCTGCAGCAATGTATCGAGGACGTTCTGGCACTCGCTCAACTCGTCGACGCTGCCAATCTTGCCCAGCAAGCGGCCTTGCATATCTATGCAGTTACGCAGCAGCGGGGTGAGGGCTTCATTTTGCCAGGTGAAGTTTGGCCAGTCAGGCTGCTGCCAGATCCACAAGGGGCTGTTCATGATAGTTGCCAATCCATCCAGTGAGCCGAATAGTAGCGCTATTCGGCTCATCTTGTGAGCCGAATAAGGCTGTCAATCGGCTCAGAGATTACTGGTTGTCATGAAAAAGGGGCGCCCGATGCAACGGAGCGCCCCTTTCGGTACTACCTACCCAGCATCACTCAGTAGTAATCCGCGAGTGCTGCTTGGTGTCCTTCATGGTCGCGTAAACCAGCAGCGAACAGGCGATACAAGCGGTGACGTACCAGTAGAAGCCGCTCTCCATACCGGCGCTCTTGAACCACAGGGCCACGTACTCGGCGGTGCCGCCAAAGATCGACACGGTCAGGGCGTACGGCAGGCCCACCCCCAGTGCGCGGATTTCCGTCGGGAACAGCTCAGCCTTGACCACGGCGTTGATCGAGGTGTAACCGCTGACGATAATCAGCGCCGCCATGATCAGGAAGAACGCGCCCCACCAGGTCTGGATGGTGTGCAAGGTGCTGAGGATCGGCACGGTGAACAGGGTGCCGAGTACACCAAAAGCGATCAGGATCGGGCGACGGCCGATCTTGTCGGACAGGCCACCGATCACCGGCTGCAGGCACATGAACAGGAACAGCGTGGCGGCCGAGATGGTGGTCGAGTCACTGATGCTCATACCCACGGTGTTGACCAGGTACTTTTGCATGTAGGTGGTGTAGGTGTAGAAGGCCAGGGTGCCGCCCATGGTCAGGCCAACCACGGTCATCAGCTCCTTGGGGTGGCGCAGCAGGGTGCGCATCAGGCTTTCCTTGGCCTTTTCCTTCTTGGTGAACGAGGCGGTTTCTTCCATGCCGCGGCGCAGGTAAAGGGCAACCACTGCGCACAGCGCACCGATCACGAATGGCACGCGCCAGCCCCAGGCATACAGCTGCTCGGTGGTCAGGGTCTGTTGCAGGATAATCAGTACCGCCAGGGCAATAAGCTGGCCAGAGATCAGGGTCACGTACTGGAAGCTTGAGAAGAAGCCACGGCGGTCCTTGCTGGCCATCTCGCTGAGATAAGTGGCCGAGGTGCCGTACTCGCCACCCACCGACAGGCCTTGAAGCAGGCGTGCGATCACCAGCAGGATCGGTGCGGCGACACCGATGGTTTCGTAGCCCGGGGTCAGGGCAATGACCAGCGAGCCTGCGCACATCAGCAGCACCGAGGCCATCAGCGCGGCCTTGCGCCCTTTGCGGTCGGCGTAAAGGCCCATCAGCCAGCCACCGATCGGGCGCATGAGGAAGCCCACGGCGAAGATTGCGGCGGTATTGAGCAATTGCGCGGTGGAGTCACCGGCCGGGAAGAAGGCCTTGGCGAAGTACAGCGAGAATGCGGCGTAGACGTACCAGTCGTACCATTCGACCATGTTGCCGATGGACCCGCTGAAGATCGACTTCAGGCGGCTGGCGGTGGTTTTTTCTGCGGCAGGCGCGGTGGCCGCCCCAGCGGGCAGGGAGGTGGCGTTATCCATCAGGGATACCTTCTCGTTGTTTTTGTGGAGCGCGCCGTGGCGCAGCTTGCACAGGTGATTGCAGAAGGTGTGCCAAATGGGTGCGTGATGATCCATATGGGGGCGCGTTGCACCCCTTGCGGGCATGCCCGCTCCCACAGGGACCGCGCAATCCCTGTTGTTCAACATTTCGGTGCGGGAGCGGGTGTGCCCGCGAAGGGCTGCAACGCAGCCCCCAAAAAACCTGGCTATGAGCGGTTTTTTGCTTGTCGGCTTGGGGTGGTAGGCGGATTTCCGCTCATTCGCGCCCGACAAAATCCTCCCGCACCAATCCGTGCCGCTGCATCTTTTCGTTCAGCGTCCGCCGCGGTAGCTGCAATGCCTCCATCACCGCACTGATCGCTCCCCCATGCTGACGCAGCGCCGCGCGCAAGCACTGCGCCTCGAATGCTTCCATCTGCTCACTCAGCGACTGCCCGGCAGGTGCCACCTCGATGTTCGGCGAACTCAGCCCCAGTGCATGCCGCTCAGCCGCGTTAGCCAGCTCACGCACATTGCCTGGCCAGTCATGCGATAGCAGCTGCGCCAGTTGTGCCCCTGAAAGCGGCGGCGCGGCACGCCCAAGCTTGTCGCCGGCGGCACGGGCAAAGTGCTCGAACAGCAGTGGAATGTCCTCACGCCGCTCGCGCAGTGGCGCCAGGCGCAACTCGGCCACATTCAGGCGGTAGGCAAGGTCTTCACGGAAGCGCCCTGCACGAGCCTCTTCGAGCAGGTCCGGCTTGGTCGCGGCAATGATCCGCAGATCGATGCTGATGCTCTGGTTGGCCCCCAGTCGTTCCAGTTTCTGTTCCTGGATTACCCGCAACAGTTTGGCCTGCTGGGCCAGCGGCATGCTCTCGATTTCGTCGAGGAACACCGTGCCACCATTAGCGTACTCCAGCTTGCCGATGCGCTTGCCCTGGGCGCCGGTAAACGCGCCGCTCTCATGGCCAAACAGTTCCGCCTCGAACAGCGATTCGGGGATGGCTGCGCAGTTGAGGGCAACGAAAGGCTTGTCGGCGCGAGGGCCGAAATCGTGCAGGCAACGGGCCACGCGTTCCTTGCCACTGCCAGTTTCGCCACGGATCAGCACGTTGACCGGCAGGCTGGCCAGGTCCAGTACCTGCCGGCGCAGCTGTTGCAGGCCTTGAGACATGCCCAGCAGGGTGTTTTCCAGGCGTGACTTGAGGTCGGCCTGTTCATGCAGGCGGCGGTTTTCCAGTACCAGTTGACGCTTTTCCAGCGCCCGGCGCAGGCTGCCCAGCAGGTGCTGTGGGGTAAACGGCTTTTCCAGAAAGTCATAGGCCCCGCCACGCATGGCGTCCACCGCCATCGGCACATCGCCGTGGCCGGTCAGCAGAATCACCGGCAGGTCGGGGTCGTCTGCCTGCAGGCGTTCGAGCAGTTGCAGGCCGCCCATGCCTGGCATGCGCACATCGCTGATGATCACCCCGGGGAAGTGCTGCGGCAGCTGTGCCAGGCACGCTTCGGCGCGGTCGAACAGTTGCACGCTGAAGCCCGACAGGCTCAGCCACTGCTCGACCGCAGTGCGGATACTGGCTTCATCATCGACGACGATTACTGAATTCAACATACAGGCTCCAGATCGCGGGGCAGGGTAAGGCTCAGGCGCGCGCCGCCAGGCAGGTTTTCGGCCTGCAACTGGCCGCCGGCCTCGTGGACGATGCCGTAGGAAATGGCCAGCCCCAGCCCCAGCCCCTCACCGACCGGTTTGGTGGTAAAGAACGGGTCGAAGACCTTGGCCAGATCAGCCTCGGCGATACCCCCGCCCGAATCCAGTACGCTCAGGCGCCACAGCTCGCCATCAGGTTCGATGCGGACCTCCAGGCGCTTGTAGCGTTTGTCGGCCATAGCGTCGAGGGCATTGCGCAGCAGGTTGATGAGTACCTGCTCCAGGCGGATGGCGTCGCCGCGCACCCAGGCCGGGCGTGCCAGGTACAGGGCCACCTCTACTTCCTCGCTGCGGATGCGGGTTTCCAGCAGGTGCAAGGCCTGGTCGACCACGGTGGCCAGGTCAAGGCGCTCGCGCAGGCCCACCGGGCTGTTGCGGGCAAAGGTTTTCAGGTGGCTGGTGAGGGCGGCCATGCGCGTGAGCATTTGCTCAAGCGGTTCCAGGGCCTGCCGCGCTTCGTCATGCCGGCCATGGTCGAGCAGCAGGCGCAAGGTTTCCAGTTGCATGCGTTGGGTGGTCAGCGGCTGGTTGATTTCGTGGGCCATGGCTGCGGACATCTGGCCGAGGGCGGCCAGTTTGGCCGATTGCACCAGGCCCTCCTGCGCGGTACGCAGCTCGCGGGTGCGCTCTTCGACCTGGCGCTTGAGCTCTTGCCTGCTGCGCTGGCGCAGGCGGGCCAGGCGCAGGCGCTGGCTGACGAACAGGGCGGCGAACACCAGGCTCAGCCACACGGCCGCGGCGCCCAAGGCAGCATTGCGGCCATCGGCGGCCACCTGCGGCTTGCGCAGCAGGTGCAAGGTCCAGCTTTCACCTTCCAGCGGCAGGCTCTCCCACAGGTATTGCGCACTACCCTCCGGGCCTTGCACGCGGCTAAGTGTGCTGTACTCGGCAAAACGGGTCAGCACCTGATGCTGCAAGGGCACCAATGGCTGCTTGTCGTATTGGCGGGTCTCGGCCAGCTCGGCACGGTCAGCGCCACTGAGTGGCTGCAGCTCGCGATAGCGCCAGCCGTCCTGGTTGGCGATGAAGGTGATGCCGCGGGCGTCGCTGACCAGCAGGATGTCGCTGCCCTGGCGCCACTCGCGCTCCAGCTCGGGGAACTCCAGCTTGACCACCATGGCGCCGAGGAAGCGGCCATGCTCGTCATTTACCGCGCTGGCCAGGAAGTAACCCGGCACGCCACTGGTGACGCCCACGGCGTAGAAGCGGCCACTGCCCTGGCTGCGGGTTTGCTTGAAGTAGGGGCGGAAACCGTAGTTGGAGCCGACGTAGCTGCTGGGCAGCCGCCAGTTGCTGGCGGCGATGGCCAGGCCGGTGCGGTCGAGCAACTCCAGGGTAGAAGAATTGGCGGCGCCGTTGATGCGCTCAAGCTTGCGGTTCAGGGCGTCCTGTACCTGTTCGGTAACCGGGCCGCGCAGGGCGGCGATCAGTTCCGGGTCCAGTGCCAGCACAGCGGGCAGGGCGCGGTAGCGGTCGATCAGGGTGTGCAGGGCATTGGCGTACAGGCCCAGTTGTTGGCTGGCACGCTGGGCGTCGTCTTCCATGGCCTGGCGCTTGGCCTGGTGCATGGCCCAACCGGCACTGAGCGCGGTGCCCAGCAGGATGAGCAGGGTGATCAGCCCCAGACGCAGGGCGCGAAAGGAAATGGGCATCGGGGCGGATCCGGAAGATTGGGATATCAGGGCCGGCCTCTTCGCGGGCTTGCCCGCTCCCACAGGATACTCACAGCCCAATGGATCTGTGCAGTACCTGTGGGAGCGGGCAAGCCCGCGAAAGGGCCGGTACAGGCTACCTTTCAGTTACAGCAGTTCGAAGCTCTGCTGCTGCACCGCCTGAGAATCCAGCCCTACCTGGACATTGAATTCCCCTGGCTCGGCAACCCGCTGCAACTGGCCATTGTAGAACTTCAGGTCGTCCTCGCTGATGCGGAAGGTCAAGGTTTGCGACTCGCCAGGCTTCAGCATCAGTTTCTGGAAGTTCTTCAGTTCCTTGACCGGGCGGCTCATCGATGCCGACACATCCTGCAGGTACAGCTGCACTACGGTTTCGCCTGCCACCTTGCCGGTATTCTTCACCGTCACCTTGGCTTCCAGGTTCTCACCGCGCTTGAGCTCCTTGTTCGACAGCTTCAGGCCCGACAGCTCGAAGCTGCTGTAGCTCAGGCCATAGCCGAACGGGTACAGCGGGCCGTTTGGCTCTTCGAAGTACTGCGAGGTGTAGTTGCCCGGCTTGCCCGGGGTGAACGGCCGGCCAATGCGGGTGTGGTTGTAGTACATCGGAATCTGCCCGACGGAGCGCGGGAAGGTGATGGCCAGCTTGCCGGACGGGTTGTAGTCGCCAAACAGTACATCGGCAATGGCATTGCCGCCTTCGGTGCCGGCGAACCAGGTTTCGAGGATGGCGTCAGCCTGCTCGCGTTCCCAACTGATCGAAAGCGGTCGGCCGTTCATCAGCACCAATACCAGCGGCTTCCCGGTAGCCTTCAGGGCCTTGATCAGCTCACGCTGGCTGGCGGGGATTTCCAGGGTGGTGCGGCTGGACGACTCGTGGGACATACCGCGCGATTCGCCGACCACGGCCACGATCACGTCGGACTGCTTCGCCGCCTTGACGGCTTCGTCGATCAGGACCGCAGGTGGGCGCGGGTCGTCGACGATTTCCGGGGCATCGAAGTTGAGGAAGTTCAGGTAATCGAAAATCGCCTTGTCGCCGGTGACGTTGGACCCTTTGGCGTAGACCAGCTTCGCCTTGCCCTCCACGGCGCGGCGCAGCCCTTCGCGCACGGTCACCGAGTGCACCGGTTTACCGTCGGCAGCCCAGCTGCCCATCATGTCGATCGGGGCATCGGCCAACGGGCCGACCAGGGCGATGGTGCCGGCCTTCTTCAGTGGCAGGGTCTGGTTGTGGTTCTCCAGCAGTACCAGGCTGCGGCGTGCCACGTCGCGCGCGGCGTCGCGGTGCAGGCGGTCGTTGCCGTAGTAGTCTTTCAGGTCGGTTTCGGCCTTGCCGATGCGTACGTACGGGTCCTTGAACAGGCCCATGTCGTACTTGGCGCCCAGCACTTCACGTACCGCCTGGTTGAGCTCGGCCTGGGTCACTTCGCCGGACTTCAGCAGGCCTGGCAGCTCTTCGCCATACAAGGTGTCGTTCATGCTCATGTCGATGCCGGCCTTGATCGCCAGCTTGGCGGCTTCGCGGCCATCACGGGCTACGCCGTGACGGATCAGCTCCTGGATGGCGCCGTGGTCGCTGATGGTCACGCCCTTGAAGCCCCACTCCTTGCGCAGCAGGTCGTTCATCAGCCAGGTGTTCGAGGTGGCTGGCACGCCGTTGATCGAGTTCAGCGCCACCATCACCCCGCCGGCACCGGCGTCGAGCGCCGCCCGGTATGGCGGCAGGTAGTCGTTGTACATTTTCGGCAGGCTCATATCGACGGTGTTGTAGTCGCGCCCGCCTTCCACTGCGCCATACAGGGCGAAGTGCTTGACGATGGCCATGATGCTGTCGGGGTTGGCCGGGCTGCTGCCCTGGAACGAGCGCACCATCACCTGGCCGATTTTCGAAGTCAGGTAGGTGTCCTCGCCGAAGCCCTCACTGGTGCGGCCCCAGCGCGGGTCGCGGGCGATATCGACCATGGGTGCGAAGGTCATGTCCAGGGCGTCGGCCGAGGCTTCGATGGCCGCGGTGCGGCCGACCTTGGCAACGGCGTCCATGTCCCAGGTGGCGGCCATGCCCAGGCCAATCGGGAAGATGGTGCGCTCGCCATGGACGGTGTCGTAGGCGAAGAACATCGGGATCTTCAGGCGGCTGCGCATGGCCGCGTCCTGCATCGGCCGGTTTTCAGGCGCGGTGCGCGAGTTGAAAGTGCCACCGATACGGCCAGCGGCGATTTCCTCGCGGATCTTTTCGTGTGGCATTTCCGGACCGATGCTGATCAGGCGCAACTGGCCGATTTTTTCGGCTTCGGTCATCTGGCTGATCAGATGGTCGATGAACGCCTGCTTGTCCTGCAGGGGCGGGGCGGTGGGGGCGGCGAGGGCCGCCTGACTGGCAAGGCCCATGGCCAGGCCCAGCAAAGACAGTTTCATCATCAATTCCGTTGTGGGGCCTGTGCCGTATCCAGGGTGATACGCGCGCGGCCGAAGTTTTCAGGCGGCTATTGTTGTACGATTCGCAGGCTTACTTTCCAGCAGCGGATTATGCCTGAATATGTCGCCTGCGGATGAAGCCCCGAATGCCGGGACAACAACTATAAGAACGCCCAAGAGACCGACGGCATGACCCCCTTCGACGAGTACCATCAACGGCAGATTGCCGAAGCGATTGCCCGTGCCGAACGGCGCACCGATGCCGAACTGGTGACCGTGCTGGCGCGTCGCGCCGACGATTACGCCTATTGGCCGCTGTTCTGGGCCGCCGTGCTGGCACTGGCTGTGCCAGGCCTGTTGCATTGGCTGCTGGGTTGGCCCGGCATGCGTGGCTTGCTGGTCGCCAACGTGCTGCTGTTCGTCGGCCTGTGCCTGCTGCTGCGTCAGCCGCGCCTTGCCGGCTGGATGATCCCCCGAGCCCTGCGCCGCTGGCGCGCCTCCAGGCTGGCTCGCCAGCAGTTTCGCGAGCAGAACCTGCAGCGCACCGCAGGCGCAACCGGTGTGCTGATTTTCGTCAGCGAGGCGGAGCGGCATGTGGAGATCCTGGTTGACTGCGGTATCGAGCACTATCTGGATGTCACCGCCCGGGCGGCCATCGTCGCCCGCTTTACCGAACAAGTACGTCAGGGGCGGACCTTGCAAGGTTTTGTCGAGTGCATCGATGCCTGCGGCGAGTTGCTCAGCGAGCACGTACCGCCCACTCATGCGCGCAACGAGTTGCCCAACCGCCTGGTGATCCTCGACTGAAGAATAATGCAGCCTTGCTGGGGACCCTGTGGGAGCGGGCGTGCCCGCGAACACCGGCGAAGCCGGTGCCAGGCACCGTGTCGCCTGTTTCGCGGGCACGCCCGCTCCCACAGGGTACTTGGGGCGCGTTAGAATATGCGTTCCGCTACTTAAGGCCCTTTTCATGTCCGCCAGTACTTCCGCCCCCTCCGCGCCGGATGCGCGCGCTCAGTTTCTCGACCTGCTGAACGCCGCCCTGCACGGCAACACCTTGGTCAAACTGGTGCTGGCGCGCCATGTCGGTGCCGACCAGACCTTGCAACGGATCATCGCCAAACGGCTGCAGGTCAAGGGCCAGGCATGTCTGTCGCTGGTCTACCGTCACCAGACCCGCGACATCACCCGCAACCTGCCGCTGGATCAGGCGCAGGCGCTGGTGGCCGAACTGCTGCCGGACAGCTTCCGCAATGCCCACCTGTTCGATGCTGACGGTGAGGTGCAACTGACGTTCAGCAAGAAGGGCAAGCCAATGCTGCAACGTCACGGCGCGCAGGCGCCACGCGAGGCAATGGCGAGCAGCGGCCATGACCGCGAGAAGAAGCGCTACCTGGATTTGTCCAGGCCGTTCCTGCGTGACCTTGGCGTGACCGATGCACAAGGTGCATTGATCCCGTCCATGTCGCGCAAGTGGAAGCAGATCAACAAGTTCATCGAGGTGTTCGATCACGCCCTGGCCAGCGCGCCGGTACCTGCGCAGCAGGCATTGCGGGTGGCCGACTTCGGCTCAGGCAAGGGCTACCTGACCTTTGCCATGCATGACTACCTGAGCAACAGCCTGGGCCGCGAGGCACAGGTCACCGGTGTTGAACTGCGCCAGGACATGGTCGACTTGTGCAACGCCGCTGCTTCGCGCCTGGAGCACCCGGGCCTGGAATTCCAGTGCGGCGATGTACGCAGCGTGGTGCCCGAGGCCATCGAAGTGATGATCGCCCTGCATGCGTGTGACATCGCCACTGACTACGCCATCCACACCGGTATCCGCTGCAACGCCGCGATCATCATGTGCTCGCCGTGCTGCCACAAGCAGATCCGCCCGCAACTGCACAGCCCGGGGTTGCTGCAACCCATGCTGCAATACGGCCTGCACCTGGGCCAGCAGGCCGAAATGCTCACCGACAGCCTGCGCGCGCTGTACCTGGAAGCCTGCGGTTACGAGACCAAGGTGTTCGAGTTCATCTCGCTGGAACACACCAACAAGAACAAGATGATTCTTGCGGTGAAGCGGCAGAAGGCGGGGGGCAACGAGGCGTTGCTGGAGAAGATTGGCCAGCTCAAGGCGTTCTATGGGGTGCAGGAGCATTGCCTGGAAACGTTGTTGCGGGCGGATGGGTTGCTTTAAAAGCAACCCAGCAAGCCTGTTGGCAGCGCTCCTGCCGGTGAGCGTGCTAGCCTCGAGCAGCTGGTAACTTGATCGCCAGATCTGCCGACCCCAGCGGATGCGTACTGGCATCAAAGAAATGTACCTGCGTCCCGGCCAAATCTCCAAACCGATCAACAAAATGCTGCTTCTGGTTGATTACCGACGCTTCGCTCACCGGCCGAATAGCAATCGAAAGCTGCTTCGGTTGTGCCTGTCGGATGGCTTCGAGCAGGTGCTGGTCGCTGCTGTCCAGGTGCTGCCCGAACAGGCACAACCCTTTGCTCTCCTGTGCCAGTTGCCCAAGGCACCAGCTCAAATAATCGGAGTGGCGGATGGCCCGCAGTTTTTCGTCACGGCGGTCTTCGTTGACGAACAGTGGCACTTCACCTGGGATGTTCACGGCAAAGCCGTCAAGCAGTTCGGCACTGTCGGCGCTGCGCTGGCGGGTGGTGCCGTCGGGCAGCTTCAGCAGGTGCAGGCCACCGTGCAGGTGCACCACCCGGGTGCCTTTGCTGCGGGTGCGGCGCACGTCGAAGAAACCTTGCTCGTCGAACAGTTCGGCAAAGCCTTGCGGAGCGTGTTGCACGGCCCACGGCAACAGCAGGTCGTAGTTGCTGGTGTAGACGCTGCGGTAGCCACGCAGGGCCTGGTTGAGCGTCGCCAGGGTGGCTGACGGCATTAGCGACCACGGCAGGTGCACCGTGCGCACGGCGTGGATCAACGCTTCCTTGATCGAGTAATAGCGGTTCAGCGGCGCGGTGGAGTTGATGGCCAGCGCAGCGTTGGCGCGCACGGTGGTGTTGAGGGCGCTGAGTACGGGTTCGAACAGTTCCGTGCCCAAGGACTTGAACAGGGCCTGGTCACTGACCGCCAGGCCTTTCTTGCGGCCCGCGCGTTGTGCTTCCTCGAACAGCGAGAAATAGCCGAACGGTTTCCACACTGCGCGGCTGGCGCCGTTGCCCAGCAGCAGGGCATCGCAGGGGTGGCGGGCGGCGAGTTCTGGCCAGGGGGTGAGGGTGGCGTCAAGTGCAGGCATGCTGGAGTCCGTTGGGTGGAGCGGGGAGCGGGGGGACTTTAGCATGTCGTGCCGGGTGTGCGATGCCTACAGGCCCTTGTCAGTGCGCAAGGGCCTTTAATACATGATCAGGATCATTACGTATTGCGCGTAGTAATGCTTTGGCAGGCCCGGTAGGTTCTCGCCGCCCTTGTTCCCAATTCCTCAATGTTGCTACCTGAACATCGATGATCTCGGCAAAGCGTGCTTGCGTGAGCCCCGTTGCCTTGCGGATGTTACGCACCAGGAGTGCATCGATCTCGAATTCTCGAGAAGGCGCCTGCTTTGCTCGGACGATGTCGTCCATTTGTTGCACGCTTTCCATCAGTTCGTCAAAAAAGCGGTTCATGCGTGCCTCCAGTGTTCAATGATCGACCTCAGCGCTTTGCGTTGCTCGGTGGACAGGTCGGGTTGGTCATTTTTGCGGTAGATGTACAGCATGGCTATCTGTGACCTGGCGATGAAGTGGTAGTAGATAACCCTGGCACCACCGCGTTTTCCGTGGCCGTTTGCGGCCACACGTAATTTGCGCAGGCCGCCTGTTCCCTCGATCAGGTCACCTGCCTCAGGTGAAATCATGAGCCGGACTTGGAGTAAGCGATAGGCATCGTCATCAAGGAGTTCCTTGACTCGCTTGGTGAACAAGGCAGTTTCGGTAAAAAGCATAGCAGGTTGTACGCCATTGGCGTAGCTGCTGGTTGTCCAGCGCCACGGAGAAGGATTGCCCGGCCTTATTCAGGATCGGATCAGCGAGGCTAGCGAATCCGCTCCTCACTGGGCGATCATCCTTTTCCGGGGGGCGGGTAGTCCTTTTCTCTGTAGGGGCCGCAAGGGTTGCGATAGCGTTCAGTTCAGCTCTGCCCGGCAATGTGCGTGCTGCGGTTGCGGTTACGCCAAACCCGATATGCCCGAATCCCCGCCCGCACCGAGCCGAACAGCAGCTTGTCTTCCATCTCCCGCGCCATCCCCGAGCGCACAAGCATGCGCAGGAACGTGCCGCGGGCGCGTGCGATTGCAAAGAAGATGCCCTGCGCCGCCAGGGTGTCGCGCACTTCGCGCAGGGCAGCGATGCCGCTGACGTCAATGTTGGTGACCGCTTCGGCATCGAACAGCACGGCTTTGGGCTGGTCCTGGCTTTGCACGGCTTCGAGCAAACGCATCTTGAAGTAGTCGGCGTTGAAGAACAGGATCGCGTCGTCGAAGCGGTAAACCACCAGGCCGGGCACGGTGCGGGCGTCCTTGAATTTGCGGATGTCGACCTGGCCCTCGGTGCCTGGTAGCCAGCCCAGCACGGCATCGGTGGGCTGGTAGATGCTGTACAACAGGCGCAGGATCGCCAGGGTTACAGCAAACACGATACCAGGCAGCACACCCAGCCCCAGCACGCCGACCGTGGTCAGCAGGCACAGCCAGAACTCGAAGCGGCTCAGGCGGCGGATGCGCCCCAGCGACTTGATGTCGATCAGCCCCCAGCCGGCCATCAGCAGCACAGCACCCAATGCAGCCTGCGGGATCCACGCCATGGGTGCGGTGAAGAACAGCAGGATCAGGGCAATCACCAGCGCAGCGATGATGCCCACCAGCTGGCTTTTACCCCCCACCATGTCATTGACAGCGGTGCGTGAGTCGGCGCCGCTGATGGCAAAACCCTGGGAGACCCCGGCTGCCAGGTTGCTCACGCCCAGGGCGACGAATTCATGGTTGGCGTTGATCGCATAGCCGTGCCGTGCGGCAAAGCTGCGGGCAGTGAGCATGGCGCTGCAGAAACTGACGGTGGCGATACCCAGGGCGTCCCGCAACAGGCTTTTCATTTCTGCCAGATTACTGTGCGGCCAGGCCAGTTGCGGAATGCCGGCAGGCACGGGGCCGAGGATGGCGACGCCAAAACGGTCCAGGCCAAACAGGCCGACCAGCAACATGAACAGTGCCACTACGGTTAGCGCTGCGGGCAGGCGCGGGTAGCGCCGGGGCAGCCAGATCAGCAGGCCCAGGGCGGCCAGGCCGATCAGCAACGTGACCCAATGGATTTCACCCAGGCGCTGGAGGAAGTTGACCAGGCTAAGGATAAAACCGTCGCCTTCGATCTTGAACCCTACGACCTTGGACAACTGGCCGGCGATCAGGCTCAGGCCGATGCCATTGAGGTAGCCGATCAGGATCGGCCGCGAGAAGAAGCTGGCGATGAACCCGGCACGGGCCAGGCCCGCCGCGATCAGCATCACCCCGACCAGCACGGTGACGATCACCGACAGTTCGGCAATACGCTGCGTGTCGCCCAGGGCCAGCGGCGCCACGGCGCCGGCGATCATCGCGCAAGTGGCGGCGTCGGGGCCGACCATCAGCTGGCGCGAGCTACCGATAAACGCGTAGACCATCATGGGCAGCACGCAGGCGTACAGGCCGTACTGTGGCGGCAGGCCGACGATCTGCGCGTAGGCAATGGCGATGGGGATCTGGATGGCCGCGACCGAGAGCCCAGCCTGCAAATCGGCATGGAGCCATTCGCGGCGGTAGTGCAACAGGTTGGCAAGGCCCGGTAGCCAGCGGGAGAGAAACATGCGTGGTCCTTTCGAAATGCTTCACGTAACCATCTACGCATTGAAGCGGATCGACAGGCAATTGGCCATGGGCCAGGTCAAACCGGGAGGGCTAAAACGAAAAAAGGAGCCAAGGCTCCTTTTGACTGCGATGACGTTACCGGAACGCCATGCGGGAATGCGGTGTGGAGCGGGTAGAGGGAATCGAACCCTCAACTAAAGCTTGGGAAGCTTTCGTTTTGCCACTAAACTATACCCGCGTCTGCGCAGCACTTTTTACCAGAACCTTCAACGAATTAGAAGCCCAAGTTATAAAAAAGCTTGTCGGCACCCTGTGGCCTGCGGGTATCTGCCAAAGGGCGCCGAGCTGCTCAGATGGCCAATGCATGCTGCCCCTGTTGTACTTGCTGGTAGCGATGACGCGTTTCACGCACGGTCGGCTTGAGGAAACCGAGCAGGACGCTGCGAGTATCTTCACAGGCAGTTTTATTCTCCATGTCCAGGAAGTGGCCAGCGTCACGGATCACGCTGAACTGGCTCTTGCCCACATGCTTGCCGAACTGCCGGGCATCCTCGACCGTGGTGTACTCGTCGCGGTCACCGTTGACGAACAGCACCGGGATGTCGATATTGCGCGCGCCCTGCAGCGCTCGCTCCAGGTCGTGTTGCAGCACCTCGTTGATGTGGAAGTGCATCTGCGCATACTCGTGGCTGTCCAGGCTGCTGACGTGCCGGTAGTTGAAGCGTTTGAACAGTGACGGCAGGTGCTTGCCGATGGTGTCGTTGACCAGGTTGCCGACCTGATACCGGTCGCAGGCAGCCAGGTACTGGCAGCCACGGTCCAGGTAGTCGCGCATCGGCTCGTTGATCACCGGCGAGAACGAACTCACCACTGCTTTCTTCACGCACCGTGGCTGGTGCGCCAGCGCCAGCAGCGTGCTTGCGCCACCCCACGAGAACGACATTACGTGGTCTGCCTGGAAGTGCTCGATCAGCTCAAGCAGGATATGCGCCTCGGTCTCCTTGCTGATCAGGCGTTCCTGGCGGTTGTGCGGCTTGGACTTGCCGGCATACGGCTGGTCGAACAGTACTACGTTGAACTGCGGGTGCAGGTTACGTACCGTTTGGGCGAACGAGGCGGTGGTAGCCAGCGAGCCATTGATCAGGATGATCGTATTCTCGGCCGCTTCCGCGCGATAGAACTCCGTGTAAACCCGATACTGACCTTGGATATCAAGTACAGCAATTTCTGGCCTCATGTCATCGACTCCTGGCGCAAAAAGGGTATTCGCGTCACCTAGGGTGCACGTTCTTTATGACAGGTAGGCATTTGCCTGAAGAGAAACCGGGGGCCCTGTGTCGATCCTTGGCACGTGCGTCGACGGTATTGTTTTTGGCGGGCAATTTGCCGTGCCCCAAGGCATCTAGGCCTTGGGTAGCCGGCAAAAGGCGTCTTCGACTGCGGGCGTGACTTGGTAGTCACATGCAGACTGACGATTTGGATTCAAGCAGTGGGTCAGCGTTCCTGCAAGTGCCGTTCGGGAGATTTTGTGACTTTTGTCGCTGAGCGGTCGTATGACGACCCTGGGCTGTCTGTTCCGGCCCTTTCGCGGGCACGCCCGCTCCCACAGGGATAGCACATGTCCTGAACCGTGTGGGGTACCTGTGGGAGCGGGCGTGCCCGCGAAGAGGCCCGAGCAGGCGACCTAGACGGTGGCTATTTCCTCGGCCGTCAGCTCACGAAACTCCCCGGGCGCCAAACCAGGGTCCAGGCGGATCGCCCCCATGCTCTCCCGATGCAACCCCACCACCTTGTTGTCGAAGAACCCGAACATGCGCTTGACCTGGTGATAACGCCCTTCGACGATCGCCAGTCGGGCCTGGCGCGGGCCAAGGATGTCCAGTTGGGCGGGTAGGGTGGTGAGGTCTTCAAAGGCGAAGTAGAAACCCTCACGGAACTTGGCCTGGTAATGCTCGCCAATCTCGTCCTCGGTTTGCACCAGGTAGTGCTTGGGCAGCTTGGTAGCAGGCTGGGTCAGGCGCCGTGACCATTGGCCATCGTTGGTCAGGATCATCAGGCCGGTGGTGTTGAAGTCCAGGCGCCCGGCGATATGCAGGTCGGCCCGCAGCGTATCGGGCAGCAGGTCGAGCACGGTTGGGTGTTGCGGATCCTGGGTGGCGCTGACGCAACCAGCGGGTTTGTGCAGCATCAGGTAACGCGCCGGGCGGCCAGCCTGCAGCAACTGGTCGTCCAGTTGCACACGGCTGAATTCACGCACCTCGGTCAGCGGGTCGCTGGTTACTTGGCCATCCACTCGCACACGGCGTTGCGCCAGCATCAGGCGCACTTGCTGGCGGTTGTGGTTGGGCAGGTTGGCGAGGAAACGGTCGAGGCGCATTGCAACAGGTCAGTGAGCAGTGGTTGATCGGAGTTGTTCTTCAACGGCGGCGCAGCGCGGGCACAGGCAGGCTTTGTTTCGCAGTTCGGCGGGCAACGCCTGGAGCACGGCCGGGTCGATACTCACGCTGAAACACCAGCAGGCCTGGGTGGCGCGACGAGGGTCGGCCAGGCTGCATTGGTTGAGGGCGCCGCAAGCGGGGCAATGTTGGTTGTCATTCATCTTGGGTTTCACTGCAGACGCGGTTGCGGCCGGCCTGCTTGGCACGATAAAGCGCACGGTCGGCGCGGGTCAGCAGGGCATGCAGGGTGTCCCCTGGCTGCAGGCTGCTCAGGCCGATGCTGGTGGTCAGGCGCAGCGGTTGTTCGTCGTAGCTGAAGGTGAGTTGTTCGGTACGGCGGCGGATTTTTTCCGCCACTTCGATGGCCTGCCGGCCTTCGGCTTCACGCAGCAGCACGATGAATTCTTCGCCGCCCCAACGGCAGAGTATATCTGACTGTCGCAGGCTGACTTGCAGCACATTGGCGAACTGGCGCAGCACTTCGTCGCCTGCCAGGTGGCCGTGGGTGTCATTCAGTGCCTTGAAGTGATCCAGGTCGATCAGCAGTGCCACCAGCGGGCCGCTGTCGCGTTGGGCTTCATGCAAGGCTTGGGCAGCGAGCAGGTCGAAGCTGCGCCGGTTGGGCAGGCCCGTGAGGCTGTCGAGGGTGGCCAAGGTCTCGATGCTGGCCTGATGGCGGCGGACCATGGCATGCACCAGCGCCAGCACCACCAGGGTGATCATCGCGCAGATCGCCAGGTTCAGGTACAGCGAGTGGCGGATGCGGTCGAGGGCGCCGGTTTCGCGCTTGTCCACCAGCAGGTACCAGTCCAGTTCGGGCAGGTGGCGCACGTTGAGGAAGTGGCTGTGGTTGGCGCTGTCACGGTACTCGTGGCTGCCTTCGGCGGGCACTGGCTGCTGCGCCAGCAGGTCACTCAGCTCGGGGTTTTCGCCCAGTGGCTGGCCAACCCTCAAACCATGCGGCCCCCCTTCGGAGCCGGTGAGCAATACCTTGCCCTTGCCATCGATGAACAGCACTGAACGCTGGTAGCGGCGCTGGTACTGATCGATTAGCCTGACCACCGACGAAACGCTCAACCCCACCCCGGCGGCGCCGATGAAGCGGTGCTGGTAGTCATGTACCTGGTAGTTGATGAACACGGTCAGGCTGTCCTGGTTGGCCATGTCCAGGTCGACGTTGATTTCGTAGGGGGCCTTGAGACCGCGCAGGCGGAAATACCAGGCATCGCGCCAGGTACCTGGCTCTACGTGCTTGAGTACACCTTTGGCCTGGTAGTACGTCAGTGTGCGGTCAGACACGAAAAAGGACGTGAAGGTGTCCTGCTTGCCCATGACTTCGCCAAGGTAACGCGTCATGCGCTGGGTGTCCTTTTCACCCGACAGCACCCAGTCACGCAGGAAGGTGTCCTGGGCCATCATCGAGGCGATCAGTACCGGGCGGATCAGGTCTTTCTGGATTTCCGAATAGACCGTGTCGGAGGTCAGCGGCAGTTCGGTATTGATGATGCCGTCGCGTATGGCACTGCGCGAGGCGAAGTAGCTGAGCAGGGAAGTGGCGAGGAAACCGCAGGCCAGTAGCATGAGCAGGGTCAGGATCAGCGAGCGCTGCGAAAACAGAGCGGAACGTAAGGGCATGATCTTCCCATGATGTGTGCCTGGGCGCTCATTCTAGTGAGATGACCGATAAATGACCGCAAGTTTTTCAGGGTTGTCGCACCTGTATCAAATTTTTGCAAAAAGGGCACTGCACCTCGGCGCTGCGGTCTTATTCAATGTCGATGAACGTATTACGCATCGACGCTCGCCAGCGCCGCTGTTCGGGCACTCCAGCGGTCCAGGAGGCCGCCATGTCCTATCGAATCCTGTTGATCGCCCTGCTAGGGCTGATGACTTCCGCCTGTGCTCCGTACTACGAGAGCGGGGGCTATTATCGTTCGGATTACTACTCCACCGACCGCTATGTTTCGCCTGGCTATTACCGCTACGACCGCTATTACGTGACGCCGCAACCACGTTATTACTACCAGCCGGCGCCGCGCTATTACTACCGGCCAGCGCCTGCGCCGCAATACCGGCCATACCCACAGCCGGGGGTGAACCGGTGGCACGGCAACCCGCGCTATGACTATGGCAATCGCCAGCGGCAAGACTACAGGCAGGATCGTGATCGGCATGACTATCGCGATGGCAGCCAGCGCTACCAGCATGGCGATTCGCACTCCAATGGGCCGGGGAACGGCGGCGGGCGCTGGGATGGCCGGCGTGGGCAGGGCCAAGGAGGCAACTGGCAGCGTTAGGTGAATGAAAGCGGGGGGCGCTGTGCGCCCCTTTGGCGACACAAGGCCGCTCCTACAACGAGATCGCGGCCCCTGTAGGAGCGGCCTTGTGTCGCGATAGGGCTGCAAAGCAGCCCCAAATTATCGAACCTAACCCAGATCCGCCAACGGGTGCCGCCCCTCCCATACCTTGGCAAAATGAGCCTCGACCACCGCCGCGGGCACCTGCGCCACGTCAGGCCAGTGCCAGTGCGGCTGGTCGTCCTTGTCCAGCAAGCGCGCGCGTACGCCTTCGCTGAACTCAGGGTGGCGGCAGCAGTTCAGGCTCATGCTGTATTCCATCTGGAATACCTGAGCCAACGACAGATACCGTGCCCTGCGAATTTGCTCCCACACCAGGTGTGCCGTGAGCGGGCAACCCTGATGCAGCCGTTGGCCGGCATCAGCCAGCAGCGGATCGTCATGATGCTTGAGCCCTTCCAGCGCGCGCCAGGCCGCTGCCGCATCGGCCACGTCGAGCAACGCATCGATCACCTGCCGCCGCGGCAGCCACTGGGCTTCGGGTAGCTCGGCGCAGGCGCGGTGCTGTTCGGCCTTGAGTAGGCTGTTCAATTGCAGCGCCGTTTGTTCCTGCCAGTTCAGTTGCAGCAACTCTTCGATCAACGCCTCTTGCTGGTGCTCGCCCAGAAAACGGTCGGCCAGGCCCAGGTCGAGGGCGTCGCGGGCGTTGATTGGCGCGCCTGTCAGCCCCAGGAACAAACCTAGCTTGCCCGGCAGCCGAGCCAGGAACCAGCTGGCGCCCACGTCCGGGTACAGGCCGATGCTGATTTCCGGCATGGCCAGCCGGCTGCTGGGCGTGACGATGCGCACATTGGCACCTTGCAGCAGCCCCATGCCGCCACCCAGCACATGCCCATGCCCCCAGCACAGCAGCGGTTTGGGGTAGGTATGCAGGGAGAAGTCCAACCGATATTCGGCGGCAAAGAAGCTCACGGCCAGAGGCGGTACGCTACCGGGGTGGTCACGGCAGCCTTGTGCCAGGGCGCGTACATCGCCACCGGCGCAAAAGGCTTTGGCGCCGTTGCCACGCAGCAGCACGCAGACGATGCCCGGGTCGTGTGCCCAGGCATGCAGTTGTTCGCCCAATACTTCGATCATGGGCAAGTTGATGGCATTGAGTGCCTTGGGTGCATCCAGGGTGGCAATGCCGATGCGGGCGCCATCGGCGCCGGTGAGTACCTCGCAGTGAATGGCCATGGACTACCTCGCTCAAGTCATCGCTCAAGTATGGCCTGCCTGGCCGAACATGCCGGTCGTCGGTCGGATCGTTTGACAAGCGGGGAGGGCTTACCTAGTGTCGCGCCATTGATTACGGATGGCCCCATGACTGACGACGATCGCATCAAACTCGAACCCAGCTGGAAGGCCGCACTGCGCGGCGAATTCGACCAGCCCTACATGCATCAGCTGCGCGAGTTCCTGCGTGGCGAGTACGCTGCCGGCAAGGAGATCTACCCGCCTGGCCCGCTGATCTTCAACGCACTCAATTCGACACCGCTGGACCAGGTGAAAGTCGTGATTCTTGGCCAGGACCCTTACCACGGGCCCGGCCAGGCCCATGGCCTGTGCTTCTCGGTACAACCGGGCGTGGCCACGCCGCCGTCGCTGGTCAACATCTACAAGGAACTGCAGCGCGACCTGAACATCCCGATTGCCAGCCACGGCTACCTGCAAAGCTGGGCCGAGCAGGGCGTGCTGCTGCTCAACACCACCATGACCGTGGAGCGTGCCAATGCCGCTTCGCATGCCAAGAAAGGCTGGGAGTTCTTTACCGACCGGGTCATCCAGGTGGTCAGCGAGCAGTGCCCTAACGTGGTGTTCCTACTGTGGGGCGCGCATGCACAGAGCAAGCAGAAGCTGATCGACGGGACCAAGCACCTTGTGCTGAAGTCGGTGCACCCGTCGCCGTTGTCGGCTTACCGAGGGTTTCTGGGCTGCGGGCATTTCAGCCGGACCAACAGCTTCCTCGAACAACGGGGCATGGCGCCGATCAATTGGGCGTTGCCGCCGTTGTGATGATCTGACAGACCGCGTCGCCTGCTTCGCGGGCTTGCCCGCTCCCACAGGTACAGCGCCGCCCTCACGGCTTGCGCCAAACCTGTGGGAGCGGGCAAGCCCGCGAAGCAGGCGACACGGTTATTCCGGGGTTGTGTTCCACAAGCGGAACAACGGCTCCGCCAGAAACAGCACGAATAACAACCGCATCACCTGCAGCGCCGTTACCAGCGGAACCGACAGTTGCAGGGTCTCCGCGGTCAGGCTCATTTCAGCAATCCCTCCCGGCATCATCCCCAGTGTCAACGAGCGCAAATCCAGCGCGGTCATCACGCTAAGCACCCATGCGGCGCTGGCGGCAATCGCCATGCACAGCGCGGTGGCCACCAGGGTACGCCCGAGGAATGACGGTGCCCGGCGGAAGAACGCACGGTTGAAGTGGCAGGCAAGGCCACTGCCAATCAACCACTGGCCAATCTGGCTGGCGCCATTGGGCAGGGCGATTTGCAGGTTGCCGGCCAGGCTCACCGTAGCCGCCACCAGCAATGGCCCGAACAGCCAGGGGTTAGGCTGACGCAACCGCTGCCACAGCAGCGCAACGGCAACGCCCAACGGCGCGATCAAGGCCAGCCAGCCCCAGCTGACGCTGCCGGCGTGATTCAGCGGCTCCCCGTCACCCAGCAAGAACTTGAACAGCGCCGGTACGCACAGCACCACCGCCAGCACCCGCAAGCTCTGTGCTGCGGCCACCTGGCTGAGTACTGCGCCGTTACGTGCGCCGAGGTTGACCATCTCCCCCGATCCGCCAGGCATGCTGGCGAAAAACGCCGTGGCGCGGTCTTCGCCGGTGCGTCGCAGCAGCCACACGCTGATCACGCTGGACAGGGTAGTGAACAGCGCGCCGAAGAATATCAGCGCAAAATGGCTGCCCACCTGCTCGATCACGGCCGGGGTAAAGTGCAGGCCAATGCCGATGCCGATGATGCACTGCCCGCACTTGCGGCCATTGGGGATTTCCGACAACTGCCAGGGCGTGAGGCAGCGCACCAGGATGATCGCCAGCAACGAGCCGACCATCCACGGCAAAGGCCAGCCGACCTTGCTGGCGATGTAACCGCCAGCAAGGCCGACCAGCCCGGTTGCAATAAACAGCGGCAACGGTCTATCAGGCATCGGCCAGGGCCCTGCGCTGCTGGCTGCGTTTGCGCCAGATGCGCAGCAGCGGCAGGGCGAGCATGAGCACCACCAGTGCCCAGACGCCCATGCTGATCGGGCTCGACCAGAGGATGCCCAGTTCACCGTTGGAGATCGACAGCGCGCGGCGCAGGTTCTGCTCCATCAGCCCGCCGAGGATGAAACCGAGCAGGATCGGCGACAACGGGAAGTCCAGCTTGCGCAGGATGTAGCCCATGATGCCGATGCCGACCATCAGGAACAGGTCGAAGGTGGTGGCATGCACGGCGTACACGCCGATGGCGGTGATGATGGCGATCACCGGTACCAGCGCCCAGTTTGGCACGGCAAGGATGCGGGTGAAGATGCGGATCATCGGGATGTTGAGGATCACCAGCATGATGTTGGCGATGAACAGCGAGGCGATCAGGCCCCATACAATGTCCGGCTGCTGTTCGAACAGCAGTGGGCCGGGGGTGATGTTGTAAAGGGTGAGGGCGCCAATCATTACTGCAGTGGTGCCAGAGCCAGGTACCCCCAGGGTGAGCATCGGTACCAGGGCGCCACAGCAGGACGCGCCAATGGCGGTTTCCGGTGCGGCCAGGCCACGGGCATCACCCTTGCCGAACTTGCCGCTTTCCCCAGCCATGCGTTTCTCGGTCATGTAGGCCACGGCACTAGCCAGCGTGGCGCCTGCGCCGGGCAGCACGCCCATGATGAAACCGAGCAGGCCGCAACGGATGTTGACCACGAACACCGAGGCTGCTTCCTTGAAGTTGAACAGCATGCGCCCGGTGGCTTTTACCGCCTGGTGGCCATGGTGGGTCTTTTCCAGCAGCAGGAGGATTTCGCTGATGGAGAACAGGCCCAGTACCAACACCACGAACTGGATGCCGTCGGCCAGGTGCACGCTGTCACCGGTAAAGCGGTAGACGCCGCTGTTGGCATCGATGCCGACGGCGGAAAGGAACAGGCCGATCAGCGCGGCAATGAAGGTTTTCAGGGGTTTGTCACCTGCCATGCCGCCCAGGGCGACGATGGCGAATACCATCAGCACGAAGTACTCCGCCGGGCCGAAGGCAATGGCCCATTTCGCCAGCAGCGGTGCGAACAGCACCATGCCGCAGGTGGCGATAAAGGCACCGATGAACGAACTCCAGGCCGACAGCGAAAGCGCCACGCCGGCCAGGCCTTGGCGGGCCATCGGGTAACCGTCGAGGGTGGTCATCACCGTCGAGGCCTCGCCCGGGATGTTCAGCAGGATCGAGCTGATACGGCCGCCGTATTCGCAGCCCAGGTATACCGCTGCCAGCAGGATCAGTGCCGACTCTGGCGGCAGGCCCAGGGCGAAGGCGATGGGAATCAGCAGGGCCACGCCGTTGATCGGGCCCAGGCCCGGCAGCAGGCCGACCACGGTGCCGATCAACGTGCCGGAGAGGGCGGTGACCAGGTTATAGGGGGACAGGGCGACGCCGAAGCCCTGGCCCAGGTAGCTCAAGGTATCCATGTGTCAGTTCTCCAGTACGCTCAGCAGGCCAAGGGGCAGGGGCACGTCCATTACGCGGTCGAACAGCCAGTAGAGGAAGATGCTCATGCCGACCACCACGATGGCGCTGTACAGCCAGCGGCCGCCGTACAGGCGGGCCATGGGCAAACCGACCAGGATGGCGCTGAGGATAAAGCCAAGGGGCTCGAAGGTAGCGGCGAAAACGACCAGCAGGCCGACACAGGCGGCGATCTTGGTCAGGGTTTCGCGGTCCAGTTCCGGTTCGTCGTCCTTGCGCACGATAGGCGTGGGGCGAAACACCAGGTACAGCAGGCCAAGGCTCATGAGGCCGAGCATCAGCAGCGGGTAGGCACGTGGGCCCACCGGTTCATAGGAAAACGCCGCCTGGTAGGGCCAGGCCATCACGGCCAGGGCGGCGCACACCGCCAGCAGGGCCAGGGCGAAGATGCGTTGCAGGATCATGAATGAATCCTCTTGTTGTGAGGCATGACGCAGATCCTTTGTAGGAGCGGCCTTGTGTCGCGAAAGGGCCCCACAGGGGCCCCAGGATTTCAGCGGTGCTGCACAAATCGCTGGGGCTGCTTTGCAGCCCTTTCGCGACACAAGGCCGCTCCTACAAAGAGCGAATGGCGTTAAGGCTTACTGAATCAGGCCAAATTCCTTGGCCAGTGCCTTGTAGTCAGCCACTTGCTTCTTCACATAGCCGTCCAGCTCTTCGCCGGTCATGGCGAACGGGAACAACTCACGCTGGTCACGCAGCTGGGCGAAGTCTTCCGAAGCCAGCATCTTGTCGAACGACTGCTTCCACCAGGCGTAATCCTCGTCGCTCACCTTTGGCCCCAGGTAGAAGCCGCGTACCACCGGCCAGACGATGTCGTAGCCCTGTTCCTTGGCCGTGGGGATGTTCTTCATCTCGGGTTCGTCCAGGCGGTTTTCCGAGAACACCGCGAGGATGCGCATGTTGCCGCTCTGGATGTGTGGCATGGAGTCGGAGATGTCGGTAGAGCCCACCTGGATGTGGCCGCCGAGAAGCGCCGTGGCAATTTCGCCACCGCCTTCCAGGGCCACGTAACGCAGGTCACGCGGGTTGATGCCGGCAGCCTTGGCGATCAAGGCGGTCTGCATCCAGTCCTGGCTGCCGACCGTGCCGCCGGAGCCGATTACCACCTTGCTCGGGTCTTTCTTCAGTGCCGCAACCAGGTCATCGAGGGTTTTGTAGGGCGAATCGCTTTTCACCGCGATGGCGCCGTAGCTGGTGCCGACGGCGGCCAGCCACTTCACTGCGTTTTCGTCGAAGCGGCCGAACTTGCCTTGTGCCAGGTTCAGCAGCGAGCCGCTGGACCAGGCCACCAGGGTGCCGGCATCGGCCGGACGCTGAGCTACCACGGCATTGTAAGCCACCGCGCCGACGCCGCCGGGCATGTAGGTGACGCGCATCGGTTTGCTGAGGATCTTTTCCTGCACCAGGGCGCTTTGCACCAGTTTGCAGGTCAGGTCGAAGCCACCGCCGGGCGAGGCGGGGGCGATGCATTCAGGGCGTTTCGGTTCAGCAGCCAGGGCGTTGCCGGCCAACAGCAGGCAGCCGGTAGCGAGGACGAGGCGGCGCAGTGAAAAGGTCATCGTCTATCTCCGTGAGCATTGTTGTTATTGGGTTACCACAGGGCGACGCTATAGCTCACCAGCAACCGCACCTCGTCCGCGTCGCGGGCAAAATTGGAGCGGAAGGTGGCGTTGCGCAGGCGCACGGCGACGTTCTTCAACGGGCCGCTTTGTACCACGTACTTCAGTTCGGTGTTGCGTTCCCATTCCTTGCCTTCGCCACCCGCGGCGCGGCTGACGTTGTCGCCGCTGATGTAGCGGGTCATGAAGGTCAGGCCGGGCACGCCGAGGGCGGCGAAGTTGTAGTCGTAGCGCGCTTGCCAGGAGCGCTCGTCGGCGCCGGCAAAGTCGTTGATCTGGACGAAGTTGACCAGGTACGGGTCGGCGCCATCGACGTATGGGAAGGCGCTATCCCCGGACAGCTGCTGCCAGGCGGCGCTGACCTTGTGCCCTCCCAGGGCGTAGCTGAGCATGCCGTTGACGGTGGTGTTGTCGATGTTGCCGGCCTTGGCGGCACCGGCGTCGTCGCTCACGGCCAGGCGCAGGTCGGCGCCGAAGGTGCCCGGGCCCCACGGCTGGGTGGCGACCAGGCCAATGAAGTGCTGGCGGTAGATGTCATCGAGCTGAGCAAAGTGATAGCTGCCGGTGATGCGGTCGGTGAACTGGTAGTCCAGCCCGCCCAGGGCCAGGTTGTCCGCGCTGAACGTGCCACCAAAGCGGCCGTTCTTGTTGTTCAGCGCCAGGTCTTCCCAGTTGGTGTCGTTGCGGTCCTTGGCCTTGTCCAGGCGCCCGCCGGTGAAGGTCAGGCCCTTGATTTCCTTCGAGGTGAGCAGGCCGCCTTCGAAGGTTTGCGGCAGGATGCGCCCGTCGTTGGGCTGCAGGGTCGGCAGCTCCGGGATCAGGGTGCCGATTTTCAGTTCGGTCTGGGAGATCTTCACCTTGCCGGTCAGGCCGAGCTTGGAATACTCGTCGGCAGCCTTGCCGTCATCGTGGGTGGGCAGCAGGCCGGTATCGGTGCGGTCGGGGCTGGAGTCGAGCTTGATGCCGAGCATGCCCAGCGCGTCCAGGCCAAAGCCTACGGTGCCATCGGTGTAGCCGGACTCGAAGTTGAGGATGAAGCCCTGGGCCCACTCGTCGCGCTTGGATTGCTGCGCACTGGTGCCATCGCGAAAGTCACGGTTGAAGTACATGTTGCGGGTTTCGAAGGTGGCTGTGCTGTCTTCGAAGAAGGCGGCCTGGCTCATCGGGGCGACACCGGCAAGCGCAAGGGCGCTGGCGATGGCGGAGGGGCGTGCGGCAAAGGAACGGGTAGGCGTGAGCGCCTGCGGCTGCGATGACAGCATCGTCGATGACTCCGTTTATTGTTCTTATTTGTTGCACCTTGCTGGTGCTTTTTTCGGCGCGAAGCGCGACCG
Organism: Pseudomonas sp. NPDC089547; assembly: GCF_050280665.1. Classification (NCBI taxonomy): domain Bacteria; kingdom Pseudomonadati; phylum Pseudomonadota; class Gammaproteobacteria; order Pseudomonadales; family Pseudomonadaceae; genus Pseudomonas; species Pseudomonas sp. NPDC089547. Next base: position 113,294 of record NZ_JBNNVS010000003.1, read on the forward strand.
TGGTGCGATGCTAGGCAACGAACCTTTCGCTAACCTTTCAGCGAGAAAGGTTTGTTACAAGGGGCTTCACAGGCTTGGCGACAGCGGTACACTCCGCGCCACCGCCCCACTCGAGCAGGGAGAATCCGATGCGTGTGCTGCTGGTCGAAGACCACCTGCAACTGGCCGAAAGCGTGGCCCAGGCCTTGAAGAGCCACGGCCTGACCGTGGATGTGCTGCATGACGGCGTGGCTGCCGACCTGGCCCTGGCCAGCGAGGAATACGCCGTGGCTGTGCTGGATGTCGGCTTGCCGCGCATGGACGGCTTCGAGGTGCTGGCGCGCCTGCGCGGTCGTGGCAAGACCGTGCCGGTGCTGATGCTGACCGCGCGCAGCGACGTCAAGGACCGGGTCCATGGCCTGAATCTGGGGGCCGATGACTACCTGGCCAAACCGTTCGAGCTGACCGAGCTGGAAGCGCGGGTCAAGGCCCTGTTGCGCCGCAGCGTACTGGGTGGCGAGCGCCAGCAACGCTGCGGGCCGCTGGTCTACGACCTGGATACCCGGCGCTTCACCCTTGGCGATGACAACCTGACCCTGACCTCGCGCGAGCAAAGCGTGCTGGAAGCGCTGATTGCCCGCCCGGGCCGGGTGATGAGCAAGGAGCAACTGGCCGCCCAGGTGTTCGGCCTGGACGAAGAAGCCAGCCCCGATGCTATCGAAATCTACATCCACCGCCTGCGCAAGAAGCTCGACGGCCACCCGGTGGCCATCGTCACCTTCCGTGGGCTGGGCTACCTGCTAGAGCACCGCGATGCGTGACAACGGCAGCCTGCGTGGGCGCCTGCTGGGCAACCTGGCCCTGCTGCTGGTGGTGTTGATGCTGGCCAGCGGCCTGAGCGCTTACTGGAATGGCCGTGAGGCGGCCGACACTGCCTACGACCGCACCCTGCTGGCCTCGGCGCGGACCATTGCTGCCGGCCTGTCGCAGCGAGACGGGTCGCTGAGCGCGGATGTGCCCTACGTGGCCCTCGATACCTTCGCCTACGACAGTGCCGGGCGCATCTACTACCAGGTGCTGGACATCAAGCAGCGGCTGATTTCCGGTTACGAGAACCTGCCGCCACCGCCGCCGGGCACGCCACGTACCGACGACTACCCCGCCTTGGCGCGGTTCTACAACGCCACCTACCTTGGCCAGGATGTGCGTGTGGTCAGCCTGCTGAAGGCGGTGACCGAGCCGAACATGAACGGCATGGCGGAAATCCGTGTGGCCGAGACCGAGGAGGCGCGGGTGCGCATGGCCCGTGGGCTGATGGCCGATACCCTGCTGCGCCTGGGCATGCTGGCGCTGGGAGCGCTGGTGATGGTGTGGTTTGCCGTGAGTGCGGCGCTGCGGCCCTTGGAGCGGCTGCGTACGGCGGTGGAAGAGCGCCAGCCGGACGACCTGCGGGCGTTGCCGGTGGTGCAGGTGCAGCGTGAACTGGGGCCGCTGGTGCGGGCCTTGAACCACTTTACCGAGCGCCTGCGCGGTCAGTTCGAGCGCCAGGCGCAGTTTATTGCCGATGCTGCTCACGAACTGCGTACGCCGCTGGCGGCCTTGAAGGCGCGGGTGGAGCTTGGCTTGCGCTCATCCGCGCCGCAGGAGTGGCGGCAGACGCTGGAGTCTGCGGTTCAGGGCACAGACCGCCTGACCCATCTGGCCAACCAGTTACTGTCGCTGGCGCGGGTCGAGAATGGCGCACGGGCGATTGCCGAAGGTGGCGCACAGCGCCTGGACCTGAGCCAGCTGGCACGTGAGCTGGGCATGGCGATGGCGCCTCTTGCGCACAAGCGCGGGGTGGCGTTGGCACTGGAGGCCGAGGCGCCTGTGTGGCTCAAGGGCGAGCCGACGCTGCTCAACGAACTGCTGAGCAACCTGGTAGACAATGCCCTGGCGCATACGCCACAGGGCGGTAACGTGATCTTGCGGGTGGTGGCGCCAGCGGTACTGGAGGTGGAGGACGATGGGCCAGGCATTCCCGAGGCCGAGCGCGAGCGGGTGTTCGAGCGCTTCTACCGGCGCAGTGCCCAGGGCAGTGGGCTTGGTCTGGCAATTGTCGGCGAGATCTGCCGGGCGCACCTGGCGCAGGTGAGCCTGCATGATGGGGCCAATGGCGGTTTGCGGGTGCGGGTGAGCTTTATTGCCGATTGATGGGTTGCCTGTGCTGGCCTATTCGCGGGCGCGCCCGCTCCCACAGGGACGGCGCAGCCCGTTAAAGCAGTGAGGTCCCTGTGGGAGCGGGCATGCCCGCGAAGAGGCCGGCAAGGTTGATACTCTTTAGCGCAACATGCTCCGCGCCTCAAACAGCTCATCCACCTCCAGCTCAGTACCAAACGGCAACCCCAGGTGGCGGTACGCCGGCAGCGCCGCCAACGGTCGATGACGCCCACGCTGGCTGATGCAGCGGGCGATCTGCACGATGTCGATGTAGTCGACCTTGTCGGTTTGCCGGTCCAGGTCCTGAAGCTGGCTGGGCAGGTTGACCAGCTGTTCTGGAAACTCCCAGGCCTTGAGGATCTTGTCCCCCAGCACTGGCTGGATCTGTTCGATCACGTAATGCAGGCAAACCGGGTCTGACAGCAGCTCATTGTGCTCCTCTGCGTAGATGAGCACCGGCAGTGCGCCAATCTGGTTGACCAGCCCGCCCAAGGTGGCCTGGTCGGGCTTTAGCTGCGTGTAGCGCCGACATATTTCGTAGCTGATACCCGCAACCTCAAGGCTGTTGGCCCAAATATCCCGCAGTTTTTGCTCTACCGCTGAAGAGCGGGCATGGAAGATCTGCTCGATCACCAGGCCGATGGCCAGGTTGCAGCTGTAGTTGATGCCCAGCCGCGTGATGGCGGTGTGCAGGTCGGTAACCTCGACCGCTGCACGCAGCAGCGGGCTGTTGACTACCTTGATCAGGCGCGCTGAAAGGGCCGCGTCGCGACCGATCACCTTGCTCAGGGCCGCTACGCTGATCTCGCTGTCTTCCGCTGCCTCACGGATGCTCAAGGCAACCTCAGGCAGGGTCGGCAGGACCAGGTCATCCTTTTCGATGGCATCGAGCAACTGTGCTTGAACCATCTCGGCCAGCTTGTTCATGGGCGTGTCTACCGCAGTGGTGGTGCGGCCCCGCCGCAGAGGCGGGGCAGGCTGGTCAGCGCTGGATTTCCCGGTCGCGGTCCAGTTCGTAAGGCAGGGTCAGCACTTGCAGGCGCGGGCCTTCCAGGCTGCCCAGGTGCAGGTTGTCGTCTTCCACTGCCTCGGCGCTGAGCACTGCAAGCAGCTCGCTGCCAGCGCCATTGCCGGCTGCAATGACCACTTCACCGACTGACGAACCATGGGTCGGCGAGAAAATCTCGGCACCCGGGGCCGGAATGGCCTGCTGGTCCAGTGCCAGGCGGTACTGGCGGCGCTTGAGCTTGCCCAGGTACTGCATGCGGGCGACGATTTCCTGGCCGGTGTAGCAGCCTTTCTTGAAGCTGACGCCGTCAACGGCTTGCAGGTTGATCATCTGCGGGATGAACAGTTCGCGGGTCGGCCCCGTGACCTGGCCGATACCGGCGCGCACCTGCCCCAGCAGCCAGTCGTTGAGGCTGCCCTCAGGCAAGGCGCTGGCGAGGGCCTGGCGTACCGTGTCGGCATTTTCCGCCGGTACCCACAGCTCTGCCCGGCCGGTAGAAACGGCAATGGCGATCAGGCCTTCATGGCGCACGGTGCTGCCAGCGGCTGCGGGCACGTCGAGGCCCAGCGCCTGCAACGCAGCTTCGCCACCTTGCAGGCCAAAGCGTGCCCAGGCGGCGCTTTCATCGGTCAGCGTGGCCTTGGAGAACACGGCGTACTTCTTCAGGTCGGCCAGTTGTGCTTCAAGCAGTTCGCTGGCCATGGCCAGCAGGTAGCCGTTGCCTTCGGGCAGGATGCGGAAACTCGACTGCATGCGCCCCTTGACCATGCAGCGGGCGCCGAGGCTGGCGTGTTCCTGGCTGAGGTAGTTGATGTTGCAGGTCAGCTGGCCTTGCAGGAACTTGCCTGCATCGGAGCCGCGGACGGCGAGGATGCCCTCGTGGGACAGGGGGCAGAAGAAAGCGGAATCGGCCATGGGTCATCGCGGTGGCTAAAGACTAGCGGCCATCATAGAACGCCAGTAACAAAATAGGTAGGTGACTAGACCAACGCCCGGTGTCGCATCGCTCGCCTGGCTGTATACTGGCGGGCCATTCGAGGAGGGCCCCATGGTCGAACAAACTGAACTCAACCGGCTTTTCTGGCACAGCCGCCGCGGCATGCTGGAACTGGACGTACTGCTGGTGCCTTTCACCCAGGAAGTCTACCCGACGCTCAACGAGGCCGATCGCGAACTGTACGTGCGCCTGCTGAGCTGCGAGGATCAGGACATGTTCGGCTGGTTCATGGAGCGCACCGAGTCCGAAGACCCGGAGCTGCAACGCATGGTCCGCATCATCCTGGACCGTGTCCAGCCCAAGTGAGTGTTTCGAGTGCCGCTGGCAAGGCTCGCGCCTGCTGCTAGCGGCCTACCTGGCTTGCCAGGTGTTGGCGTGGCTTGCCGTGTGGGCGAGCCCGCTGCCTGGGTGGTTGGCCCTTGCCATTGCCGCCGCCTGTATTGCCCACGCTGGCTGGGCCATTCCCCGACGTATCCTGTTGACGCATGCGCATGCCGTTGTCGGCTTGCGCCGTGATGTGCGCGGCTGGCAGGTGTTCAGCCTTGCCCGTGGCTGGCAGCCGGTGCGGTTGTGCAGGGACAGCGTGGCGGTGCCTGGGCTGGTGGTGTTGCGCTTTGAGCGGGCGGGGCGAAGGGTAGGGGAGAGCCAGTGCATACCGCGGGATGCGCTGGGGGCGGATGAGCATCGGCGCCTGCGGGTGCGGTTGAAGTTCAGTCGGCGCAGGTGGGCCGAGGTGCCCCGGGCATAGATCAAGACCGGGTTGGCTTCTTCGCGGGCATGCCCGCTCCCACAGGTGCTGTGCAAGGCTGCAAGGCATTGGCTACCTGTGGGAGCGGGCAAGCCCGCGAAGGCCGTTACGCCGACCTCAGAGCGGGCTGAGGATGGTGTCCTTCGCCTCGTCCAGCATGCCCGGGTAATCCAGCGTGTAGTGCAAGCCACGGCTTTCCTTGCGCTGCATCGCCGACAAGATCATCAGCTCGGCCACCTGCGCCAGGTTGCGCAGTTCGATCAGGTCACGGCTGACCTTGTAGTTGCTGTAGAACTCGTCGATTTCGTCCAGCAGCAAGCGAATGCGGTGCTGGGCCCGTTGCAGGCGCTTGCTGGTACGCACGATGCCCACGTAGTCCCACATGAAGCGCCGCAACTCGTCCCAGTTGTGCGCAATGATCACGTCTTCATCCGAATCGGTCACCTGGCTGGCATCCCAGCCGGGCAGCGCCTTGGGCATGGCCACTTGCTCCAGGTTCGCCTCGATGTCGGCAGCTGCGGCACGCCCATAGACGAAACACTCCAGCAGCGAGTTGCTGGCCATGCGATTGGCGCCGTGCAAGCCGGTGAAACTGGTTTCGCCAATGGCGAACAAACCGGGTACGTCGGTGTGGCCACGGTCGTCGACCATCACTCCGCCGCAGGTGTAGTGCGCTGCCGGTACCACCGGGATTGGCTGGCGGGTAATGTCGATGCCAAATGTCAGGCAGCGCTCGTACACGGTAGGGAAGTGACCCTTGATGAAGTCGGCCGGCTTGTGGGTGATGTCCAGGTACACGCAGTCCACGCCCAGGCGTTTCATCTCGTGGTCGATGGCGCGGGCCACAATGTCGCGTGGCGCCAGTTCTTCACGCGGGTCGAAGCGTGGCATGAAGCGCTCGCCATTGGGCAGGCGCAGCAGCGCGCCTTCGCCGCGCAGGGCTTCGGTGACCAGGAAACTCTTGGCCTGTGGGTGGTACAGGCAGGTCGGGTGGAACTGGTTGAACTCCAGGTTGGCCACCCGGCAACCGGCCCGCCAGGCCATGGCAATGCCATCGCCGCAGGCGCCGTCGGGGTTGCTGGTGTACAGGTAGACCTTGGCCGCACCGCCGGTGGCCAGTACGGTGAAGCGGGCACCGAAGGTGTCCACCTCGCCAGTGTTGCGGTTGAGCACATAGGCCCCCAGGCAACGTTCGCCCGCCAGGCCCAGGCGGCGTTCGGTGATCAGGTCGACCGCCACGCGCTGCTCCAGCAACTGGATGTTCGGGCGCAGGCGGGCCTGTTCCAGCAGCGTGGTGAAGATGGCTGCGCCAGTGGCGTCGGCGGCGTGGATGATGCGCCGATGGCTATGGCCACCCTCGCGGGTCAGGTGGAACTCGAAGCCGCCGTCGTCGACGCTGTAGTGCTCGTCGCGGGTAAAGGGCACGCCTTGCTCGATCAGCCACTGGATGGCTTCGCGGCTGTGCTCGACGGTGAAGCGCACCGCGTCTTCATGGCACAGGCCGCCGCCAGCGTTGAGGGTGTCCTCGACATGCGACTGAACGGTATCGGTGTTGTCCAGCACGGCGGCAACGCCGCCTTGGGCCCAAAAGGTCGAGCCGTTGGCCAGGTCGCCCTTGCTGAGCACGGCAACGCGCAGGTGGCTTGGGAGGTTAAGTGCCAGGCTGAGACCGGCGGCACCGCTGCCGATCACCAGGACATCATGTTGGAATTGTTGGCTCATGTCGGGACACTAGTAATCTTTAGAGGGGGCGCGGCACAATAGTCACGCGCAGATGGCATTGTGAAACTATCGTTAAACTTGGCCGGGATGCCTTTATAGCAGCCCCGGGTGGCCAATTTCCATGCCACTTGCCGGGTCGCGACAACCTTTGTGGGAACTTTCCGACATTGCCGGAAATCCTATGAAGGCTGTCCGCACGTCACAATTTGCCGCGGCGACGCAGGGTGGCAGGCCTGTCCGGACTGCTTCTGCGTATTCAGAACCTGATTATCGACGTAGCCGGCCGTGACCGTGCCGCGTCTTCCGTGCAAGCCGACCAAGGGCTGCAGGAAACTTGCTTGGAGGGGAGAACTTTTGCGTAAAGCCCGAGTCTATGGTTGCAAGCCTGAACGATGGCTGTTGCAACGCTCCTTCGAGTTCACTGAGGAGTGTTCATGCTAACCCAGGAAGAGGATCAGCAGCTTGTCGAGCGTGTTCAGCGCGGTGACAGGCGAGCGTTCGATCTGTTGGTGCTGAAGTATCAGCACAAGATTCTCGGGTTGATCGTGCGGTTCGTTCACGATACCCACGAGGCCCAGGATGTAGCACAGGAAGCCTTCATAAAGGCCTACCGTGCGCTTGGCAATTTCCGCGGTGACAGTGCGTTTTATACCTGGCTGTACCGCATCGCCATCAACACGGCGAAAAACTACCTGGTGTCCCGTGGAAGACGGCCGCCAGACAGTGATGTGAGCTCCGAGGATGCGGAGTTTTACGACGGCGATCATGGTCTCAAGGATCTCGAGTCCCCAGAGCGCTCGTTGTTGCGGGATGAAATCGAAGGCACTGTCCATCGCACCATCCAGCAACTGCCCGAAGACCTGCGTACGGCCCTGACCCTGCGCGAGTTTGACGGACTGAGTTACGAGGACATTGCCAGCGTCATGCAATGCCCGGTGGGTACCGTGCGCTCTCGAATCTTTCGCGCTCGGGAGGCCATAGATAAAGCCCTGCAGCCGTTGTTGCAGGAAACCTGAGACAGCGGCGACAGCCAAGAGAGGAACCGCCATGAGTCGTGAAGCTTTGCAGGAATCGCTGTCCGCGGTGATGGATAACGAAGCGGACGAACTGGAACTGCGTCGGGTGCTGAGCGCCGTCGACGATGCCGAAACACGTGCCACCTGGTCGCGCTACCAGGTTGCCCGGGCAGCCATGCACAAGGAGCTGCTGCTGCCCAACCTGGATATCGCCTCGGCGGTTTCTGCGGCGCTGGCTGATGAAGCCGTGCCGGCCAAGGTCAAGAAAGGCCCGTGGCGCAGCATTGGCCGCCTGGCGGTCGCGGCTTCCGTCACCGTGGCCGTGCTGGCTGGGGTACGCATGTACAACCAGGACGAGATCACTGGCGCCGAGCTCGCCGCCCAGCAACCAGCCCAGCAAGGCCTGAGCGTGCCACAAGCACAGGGCCCGGCTGTTTTGGCAGGCTATAGTGAGAGCAGTGAGCAACCGACCGGGCCGATGGCCAACGGCGTGCTGCAGAACCAGGCCGGCTGGGATCAGCGTCTGCCGGGCTATCTGCGCCAGCATGCCCAGGAGTCTGCGCTCAAGGGCACTGAAACGGCATTGCCGTATGCCCGCGCCGCCAGCCTGGAAAACCGCTAAGTAAGGAGGATCATGCGCGCGCTACCTCTCCTGTCGCTGCTGATTGGCAGCTGCATGACGGTGCCAGCATTGGCGGCCAACTCTTCGCCCCAGGCGAGTGAGTGGTTGAACAAGCTGGCACAGGCCGAGCAAAAGCAGAGCTACCAAGGCTCTTTCGTCTACGAACGCAACGGCAGCTTCTCTTCCCATGACATCTGGCACAGGGTCGAGGGTGGCAAGGTCAGCGAGCGGCTGTTGCAGCTCGATGGCGCCGCCCAAGAGGTCGTGCGCGTGGATGGGAAGGTGGAATGTGTCAGTGGCGCCTTGGTGAGCAGTGTGGCGGCCCCGCCAGACACCGCGCCGCGTGTGCTTGATCCGCTGAAATTGATGGGCTGGTACGATTTGAGCGTGGCGGGCAAGTCACGGGTCGCCGGGCGCGACGCCGTGATCGTGACGCTCACGCCTCGCGACCAGCACCGCTATGCCTTCGAACTTCATCTGGACCGTAATACCGGCCTGCCACTGCGTTCGTTGATGCTCAACGACAAAGGGCAGTTGCTGGAGCGCTTCCAGATGACCCGCCTCGATACCGACCAGATGCCCAGCGAGGATGACTTGCGCCCCAGTGCTGGCTGCAAGCCGGTGCAGCATGTTGCAGCTGCCAGCAATGATGCCGTCGCCGGCTGGCGTTCGGACTGGCTGCCGCCCGGGTTCGAGTTGGTCAACAGTTCGGTACGTCGTGATCCCAAGCTCGACAGCGCGGTCAGCAGCCTGATGTACGACGATGGCCTGGCGCGCTTCTCGGTGTTCCTTGAACCTGTGAAGGATGATGGCGGTACCGACATGCGTACGCAGTTGGGCCCGACCTCCGCGGTTTCGCGCCGCCTGAATACGCCGAAGGGCAAGGTCATGGTCACCGTGGTCGGCGAAATTCCGCTGGGTACGGCAGAACGCGTCGCGTTGTCGATGCGCCCTCAGGATGCCCAGGCGCGCCAGTGATGGCGTGCTTTACCGGGCTGTGCCAAGGCGGGCTGGCATGCGGCTGAAATGAAATTAAAGCATTGTCATTTGCAATCCACCGGCAAATTTTCTATAGGTCAGGCTTTCAGGAGCCTGGCCTTTCCTGCGTTGTGCAGGGGCCTTTCTAAACTACCGCTCGTTGTGACGGGAGTCGTATGTCAACACCACGCTTGAAATCCTACCTATCGATGTTCGCCGCCGTGCTGATGCTCGGCCAGGTGCTCACCGCCCAGGCCGAAGAAGCCCTGCCGGACTTCACCACGCTGGTCGAGCAGGCCTCGCCGGCCGTGGTCAACATCAGTACCAAGCAGAAACTGCCGAACCGCGTTGCTTCCGGGCAGATGCCCGACCTGGAAGGCCTGCCGCCGATGTTCCGCGAATTTTTCGAGCGCAACATGCCGCAGCAGCCTCGTTCGCCGCGTGGCGACCGCCAGCGTGAGGCCATGTCGCTTGGCTCGGGCTTCATCATTTCCAGCGATGGCTATGTGTTGACCAACAACCATGTGGTAGCCGATGCCGACGAGATCATCGTCCGCCTGTCGGACCGCAGCGAGCTGCAGGCCAAACTGATCGGCACCGACCCACGTACCGACGTGGCCCTGCTGAAAGTCGAAGGCAAGAACCTGCCCACGGTAAAGCTGGGTGATTCCGAGAAACTCAAGGTGGGCGAGTGGGTGCTGGCCATCGGTTCGCCGTTCGGCTTCGACCATTCGGTGACCAAGGGTATTGTCAGCGCCAAAGGCCGCACCCTGCCGAACGATACCTATGTGCCGTTCATCCAGACCGACGTGGCCATCAACCCGGGTAACTCCGGCGGCCCGCTGTTCAACATGAAGGGCGAAGTGGTGGGTATCAACTCGCAGATCTTCACTCGCTCCGGCGGCTTCATGGGCCTGTCGTTCGCCATCCCGATCGACGTGGCGATCGATGTGTCGAACCAGTTGAAGAAAGACGGCAAGGTCAGCCGTGGCTGGCTGGGCGTGGTGATCCAGGAGGTCAACAAGGACCTGGCTGAATCCTTCGGCCTGGACAAACCGGCCGGCGCCCTGGTGGCCCAGGTACTGGAAAACGGCCCGGCAGCCAAGGGCGGCCTGCAGGTGGGTGACGTGATCCTGAGCATGAACGGTCAACCGATCGTCATGTCGGCCGACCTGCCGCACCTGGTCGGCAGCCTGAAAGATGGCGAGAAGGCCAAGCTGGAAATCATCCGTAACGGCAAGCGCCAGACCCTGGATGTAGCCGTGGGTGCGATGCCGGATGATGACGCCGACATTGGCACCGGCGCCGAGGGCAGTGCAGAGCGTAGCAGCAACCGCCTGGGTGTATCGGTCGCCGACCTGACCGCCGAGCAGAAGAAATCCCTGGAGCTCAAAGGCGGTGTGGTCATCAAGGAAGTGCAGGATGGCCCGGCAGCCCTGATCGGCCTGCGCCCGGGTGACGTCATCAGCCACCTGAACAACCAGGCGATCGGTTCGGCCAAGGAATTCACCGAAATCGCCAAGGAACTGCCGAAGAACCGTTCGGTGTCGATGCGCGTGCTGCGTCAGGGTCGTGCCAGCTTCATTACCTTCAAGCTCGCTGAGTAAGCGGTCTGGCAAGCAGAAAAGGGCAGCTTCGGCTGCCCTTTTTCATGATTATTCACAATTGCGGGGGTGTTTGCTGTGTACAGTCGGACAGAGGAATCTCCCATATCCCAGCAGCTTAAGGTACAATTCCCGGCTATTTTTCGGCGGGCGTCCGGCTCGCAGCCTTTTCGAGTGTTGACCCGTGAGTGATTTGAGTCATATCCGCAATTTCTCCATCATCGCCCACATCGACCATGGCAAGTCGACGCTGGCCGACCGTTTCATCCAGATGTGCGGTGGCCTGTCGGCACGCGAGATGGAAGCCCAGGTGCTCGATTCCATGGACCTGGAGCGTGAGCGCGGTATCACCATCAAGGCCCACAGCGTCACGCTTCATTACAAGGCGCAGGACGGCAAGACCTATCAGTTGAACTTCATCGACACCCCCGGTCACGTCGACTTCACCTACGAAGTCTCGCGCTCGCTGGCGGCCTGTGAAGGTGCACTGCTGGTGGTCGACGCCGGCCAGGGTGTCGAAGCCCAGTCGGTTGCCAACTGCTACACCGCCATCGAGCAGGGCCTGGAAGTCATGCCGGTCCTCAACAAGATGGACCTGCCCCAAGCCGACCCGGACCGCGTCAAGGACGAGATCGAGAAGATCATCGGTATCGATGCTACCGACGCCGTGGCTTGCAGCGCCAAGAGCGGCATGGGCGTGGACGAGGTGCTCGAGCGCCTGGTGCAGACCATTCCTGCTCCGGAGGGCGAGATCGATGCCCCGCTGCAGGCGCTGATCATCGACTCCTGGTTCGACAACTACCTGGGCGTGGTCTCGCTGGTGCGTGTGCGCCAGGGCCGCGTCAAGAAAGGCGACAAGATCCTGGTCAAGTCCACCGGCAAGGTGCACCTGGTCGACAGCGTCGGCGTATTCACCCCGAAACACACTCAGACCGCTGATCTGAAAGCCGGTGAAGTAGGCTTCATCATCGCCAGCATCAAGGACATTCACGGTGCCCCGGTAGGTGACACCCTGACCCTGTCCTCGACCCCAGAGGTCGAAGTGCTGCCAGGCTTCAAGAAGATCCAGCCGCAGGTGTACGCCGGCCTGTTCCCGGTCAGCTCCGACGACTTCGAGGACTTCCGCGATGCACTGCAGAAGCTGACCCTGAACGACTCGTCGCTGCAGTACATGCCGGAAAGCTCCGACGCCCTGGGCTTCGGCTTCCGTTGCGGCTTCCTCGGCATGCTGCACATGGAGATCATCCAGGAGCGCCTGGAGCGCGAATACGACCTGGACCTGATCACCACCGCGCCTAGCGTGATCTATGAGCTGGAGCTGAAAACCGGCGAAACCATCGTCGTCGACAACCCGTCCAAGCTGCCGGACGTTTCTGCTGTCGCAGACTTCCGCGAGCCGATTGTCACCGCGACCATCCTGGTGCCGCAGGAACATCTGGGCAACGTCATCACCCTGTGCATCGAGAAGCGTGGCGTGCAGCGCGACATGCAGTTCCTCGGCAGCCAGGTGCAGGTGCGTTACGACATGCCGATGAACGAAGTGGTGCTGGACTTCTTCGACCGCCTCAAGTCCACCAGCCGCGGCTATGCTTCGCTGGATTATCATTTCGATCGCTACCAGTCGGCCAACCTGGTCAAGCTGGATGTACTGATCAACGGCGACAAGGTCGATGCGCTGGCATTGATCGTGCACCGCGACAACGCGGCCTACAAAGGCCGTGCGTTGACCGAAAAGATGAAGGAACTGATCCCTCGGCAGATGTTCGACGTGGCGATCCAGGCAGCCATTGGCGGCCAGATCATCGCGCGTACAACCGTCAAGGCGCTCAGAAAGAACGTACTGGCCAAGTGCTACGGTGGTGACGTCAGCCGTAAGAAGAAACTGCTGGAGAAGCAGAAGGCCGGTAAGAAACGCATGAAACAGGTCGGCAACGTGGAAATTCCACAAGAAGCCTTCCTCGCCGTGCTCAGGTTGGATAGCTAGGTCCTATGTCGCTAAATTTCCCGCTGTTGCTAGTCATTGCCGTCTTCGTCTGCGGCCTGCTGGGCTTGATCGACCTGCTGTTCCTGGCCCCGCGCCGGCGTGCGGCAATCGCCAACTACCAGGGCAGCGTCAGCCAGCCCGAGATGGCCGTGGTCGAACGCCTGAACAAGGAGCCGTTGCTGGTCGAGTACGGCAAGTCGTTCTTTCCGGTGCTGTTCATCGTGCTGGTACTGCGCTCGTTTCTGGTCGAGCCGTTCCAGATCCCTTCGGGGTCGATGAAGCCGACCCTGGAAGTGGGTGATTTCATCCTGGTGAACAAGTTCTCGTACGGTATTCGCCTGCCGGTGATCGACAAAAAGGTCATCGAGGTCGGTGACCCGCAACGCGGTGATGTGATGGTGTTCCGTTACCCGAGCGACCCGAACGTCAACTACATCAAGCGTGTAGTCGGCCTGCCGGGCGACCAGATCCGTTACACCAACGACAAGCGGCTGTTCGTGAATGGCCAGCCGATTGCCGAACAACTGGTGGGTACCGAACCGGGCACCCTGGGCAGCGCCGAGCTGTACAAGGAAAAGCTCGGCGAGGCCGAACACCTGATCCGCAAGGAGATGAGCCGTTATCGCATGCCGCCGGACCAGCAGTGGACCGTGCCGGCAGGCCATTACTTCATGATGGGCGACAACCGCGACAACTCCAACGACAGCCGTTACTGGGATGACCCGAACATTCCCAAGGAACTGCACGGCATGGTTCCGGACCGGAACATCGTCGGCAAGGCCTTCGCAGTCTGGATGAGCTGGCCAGAGCCCAAACTCAGCCACTTGCCCAACCTGTCGCGGGTCGGCCTGATCCATTGATACCCATCGGCGCTGTCCAGCAGACAGCGCCGAATGCATTTCTGACATAGGCTGTGTTCTCAGGGATCGGGAGATTCGCCGCAGATCGCGCGGCGGGCCACAGCCAAACAGTCTTTCAGGATGTTGATTTGAACAACGCGTTGAACAACGAACGGGTGGCCGCATGAGTGCTTCCCTTGCCCCTCTGGAGCGAAAGCTCGGTTATACCTTCAAGAACCAGGACCAGATGCTCCTGGCGCTGACCCATCGTAGCTACGCCGGGCGCAACAATGAGCGTCTGGAGTTTCTCGGTGACGCCATTCTCAACTTCGTCGCCGGCGAAGCGCTGTTCGAGCGCTTCCCGCAGGCCCGTGAAGGCCAGCTGTCGCGCTTGCGTGCGCGCCTGGTCAAGGGTGAGACCCTGGCCCGTCTGGCGCGTGGTTTCGACCTGGGCGATTACTTGCGCCTGGGGTCGGGAGAACTCAAGAGTGGCGGCTTCCGTCGCGAGTCGATCCTGGCCGACGCCCTGGAGGCACTGATTGGTGCCATCTACCTGGACGCCGACATGGACACGGCCCGGGAGCGCGTGCTGGCCTGGCTGGCTGATGAGTTCGAAGGCCTGACCCTGGTCGATACCAACAAGGACCCGAAAACCCGCCTGCAAGAGTTTTTGCAATCGCGCAGCTGTGAGCTGCCGCGTTACGAAGTAGTGGATATCCAGGGTGAACCGCACTGCCGTACCTTCTTCGTAGAATGCGAAGTCGTGCTGCTGAACAACAAGAGCCGTGGTCAGGGCGTTAGCCGGCGTATTGCCGAGCAAGTCGCCGCCGCGTCTGCACTGATCGCCCTGGGCGTGGAGAATGGCAATGACTGATAGCAACCCGACTCGCTGCGGCTACGTGGCCATTGTCGGCCGCCCCAACGTGGGCAAGTCGACCCTGCTCAACCATATCCTCGGCCAGAAACTGGCGATTACCTCGCGCAAGCCGCAGACCACCCGCCACAACATGCTCGGCATCAAGACCGAGGGTGACGTGCAGGCGATCTACGTGGATACCCCCGGTATCCACAAGGCCAATGACAAGGCCCTGAACCGCTACATGAACCGCAATGCGTCGGCGGCCCTGAAGGACGTCGATGTGGTGATCTTCGTGGTTGACCGCACCAAGTGGACCGACGAGGACCAGTTGGTACTGGAGCGTGTGCAGTATGTGACCGGCCCGGTGATCATCGCGGTCAACAAGACCGACCGCATGGAAGAAAAGGCCGAGTTGATCCCGCACCTGCAGTGGCTGCAGGAGCAACTGCCGAATGCTGAGGTGATGCCGATCTCCGCGCAGCAGGGGCATAACCTGGATGCGTTGGAAGCCCAGATCGCCAAGCATCTGCCGGAAAACGACCATTTCTTCCCGGAAGACCAGATCACCGACCGCAGCAGCCGCTTCCTGGCTGCCGAACTGGTGCGCGAGAAGATCATGCGCCAGTTGGGTGCAGAGCTGCCGTACCAGATCACCGTGGAAATTGAAGAGTTCAAGCAGCAGGGCCACGTTCTGCATATTCACGCGCTGATCCTGGTAGAACGCGACGGCCAGAAGAAAATCATCATTGGCGACAAGGGCGAGCGCGTCAAGCGCATCGGCTCCGAGGCGCGCAAGGACATGGAGGTGCTGTTTGACTCCAAGGTCATGCTCAACCTGTGGGTCAAGGTGAAAGGCGGCTGGTCCGACGACGAGCGCGCCCTGCGTTCGCTGGGTTACGGCGACCTGTAACCAAAGCACCGCAGCCCCCTGTAGGAGCGGCCTTGTGTCGCGAAAGGGCCGCGAAGCGGCCCCAGATTCTCAGCTTGGCAGCATAAATCGCCGGGGCTGCTGCGCAGCCCTTTCGCGACACAAGGCCGCTCCTACAAGGGCCAGTGCAACCTTGGGGCGAGTGATCTTTTCATGGAACAACCTGTCGGGCAGCCAGCCTACGTGCTGCATAGCCGTGCCTACAAGGAAACCAGCGCGCTGGTGGACTTCTTCACGCCGCAGGGCCGTATGCGCGCCGTACTGCGCCGCGCGCGTGGCAAGGGCGGCAGCCTGGTGCGGCCGTTTGTGCCGCTTGAGGTAGAGCTACGCGGCCGCGGCGAGTTGAAAAATGTCGGGCGGATGGACAGCGCCGGCATCGCTGCCTGGTTGAACGGCGATGCCTTGTTCAGCGGTCTGTACCTCAACGAACTGCTGATGCGCCTGCTGCCCGCCGAGGCGCCGTTCCCGGCCCTGTTCGAGCACTACACCCTGACCTTGCAGGCGCTGGCAGCCGGGCGCCCGCTGGAGCCGCTGCTGCGTTCGTTCGAATGGCGGCTGCTGGACGAACTCGGTTATGCGTTTTCCTTGAACCACGACGTGAACGATCAACCGATCGCGCTCGACGGCCTTTACCGGTTGCGTGTGGATGCCGGCCTGGAGCGGGTCGAACTGGTACAACCCGGGCTTTTCCGCGGCACCGAGCTCTTGGCGCTGGCGGAAGCTGACTGGGACGCCCCCGGCGCCTTGCTCGCCGCCAAGCGCCTGATGCGCCAGGCCCTGGCCGTTCACCTGGGCGCAAAACCGCTGGTCAGCCGGGAACTGTTTCGCAAGCGCTGATCACGACGTATGCTGTGGGGCTCAATCTTCAGGAGAGCCTTTCGTGACTCACAGCAACCGCATGCTTCTTGGCGTAAACATCGACCACGTGGCGACCCTGCGCCAGGCCCGGGGCACGCGTTACCCTGACCCGGTCAAGGCCGCCTTGGACGCTGAAGAGGCCGGCGCCGATGGCATCACCGTGCACCTGCGTGAAGACCGCCGGCATATCCAGGAGCGTGACGTGGTGCTGCTCAAGGATGTGCTGCAGACGCGCATGAACTTCGAAATGGGCGTCACCGAAGAGATGATGGCCTTTGCCGAGAAGATCCGCCCGGCGCATATCTGCCTGGTTCCCGAAACCCGCCAGGAGCTGACCACCGAAGGTGGCCTGGATGTGGCTGGGCAGGAAGCGCGGATCAAGGCGGCCGTCGAGCGGTTGTCGCGTACCGGTGCCGAGGTGTCGTTGTTCATCGATGCTGACGAGCGGCAGATCGAGGCCTCGCGCCGGGTGGGCGCGCCAGCTATCGAACTGCACACCGGGCGTTACGCCGATGCCGAAACCCCGACTGAAGTTGCTGAAGAGCTCCAGCGTATTGTCGACGGCGTGGCCTTTGGCGTGGGGCAGGGGCTGATCGTGAATGCCGGCCACGGCCTGCATTACCACAACGTCGAGGCGGTGGCGGCGATCAAGGGCATCAACGAGTTGAACATTGGCCACGCGCTGGTGGCGCACGCCCTGTTCGTTGGCTTCAAGGCCGCAGTGGCCGAGATGAAGGCGCTGATCGTGGCGGCTTCGCGCTGATTTAAAGGTCGCCTGTACCGGCCTCTTCGCGGGCAAGCCCGCTCCCACAGGTGTCTCATAAGCCTCAGGCCTGTGAAGTTCTTGTGGGAGCGGGCTTGCCCGCGAAGGGGCCGGTACAGGCGGTGCATTACTCGGCAGGAAACACCAAGGTGAAGCGAGTGGGCCCCAAAGGGCTGCTGTTCACCTCAACCCGCCCACCATGCAACTGCATGATCGACTGCACGATCGCCAACCCCAAACCGGTCCCGCCTTCCAGCCGCGAGCGCCCCGAGCCCACCCGGTAAAACCGCTCGAACAGGCGCGGCTGGTGTTCGGCAGCAATGCCAGGCCCTTGGTTCTGCACGGATAGCCACACTTCGCCGCCCGAACGTTCGATACGCAATTCCACGGGCGTACCGTCAGGGCAGTGTCGTATTGCGTTGCTCAACAGGTTTGACAACGCACGCTGAAACATCAGCCGATCACCCAGTGCCGTGCCCCAGCCCTGAACACGCAATTCAACGTCTTTCACCTCGGCGCTGTAGGCAAAAAGCTCGACAACCCTTGCAGTCTCGTCAGCCAATGCCATGGGTTTGCGAGCGATCTGTGTCTGGGGCTGGCTGACCTGGGCGAGAAACAGCATGTCGTTGATGATGCGGTTGAGCCGGGTCAGTTCCTCGATGCTGTCTTCCAGCACTTCCCGGTAGTTGGCGTTGTCCCGTTCACGGGCCAGGGTCACTTGGGCCTTACCCATCAGATTGCTCAATGGCGTACGCAGTTCATGGGCCAGGTCGTCGGAGAACTGCGACAACTGGCTCACACCCTGATCGAGGCGGTCGAGCATCACGTTGATGCTGGTGGCCAGTTCTGCCAGTTCTTGTGGCAGGCCGATAGTGGGCAGGCGATGTTGAAGGTGCTGGGCCGACACTTGCCCTGCAATGCGCCGGAAGCGCCGCAGCGGCTTCAGGCCGCGTTGCATGAGCCACCAGGCGCCTGCGCCAATCAATACCAGCAGCAGTGGCAATGCGAGCAAGGTTGAATGCAGGTAGGCCTGCAACAGGGCGTTGTCGTCGGCGCGGTTGAGCGACATCATCACCTTGACTGGCGTGTTGTCACGCAGGTGCATCAGCCGCGTCACGGTGAGCATCTGGTTGCCACTGCTGTCGCGCCATTCATGAAAAGCCAGGCGGGCATCGGTGGGCAAGTCACCCACCCGCGACTCCAGGGCCGGGCCGAGGCTGAGCAGGTGCGGGTGGCGGCCTTCCAGGGCCAGCACGCTGAGGCTGAGGTTGTCATGCCCCATCACCAGGTCGAGCAGTGGATGGGCGCGGCTTCCCAGGTCCTCGCTGCGCAGGTCGACGCGCAGGTTGTGCTCGACTTGCAGCATCTTGCGCGCCAGGTCCTTGCGTGCGCGGCTGTCCAGCTCGTGATCCAGGGCGAACACTGCCAGGCAGGCCAGCAACAGCACCAGTGCGGCCCCCATCAGCGTCACGCTCAGGCCCAGGCGTAGCGACAGGCTGGCGTTTTTCAAAAGCGCGCCTCAAGTACATAGCCTACGCCACGCAGGGTATGGATCAGCTTGTCGTCGAACGGGTCGTCGATTTTCGCCCGCAGGCGCCGTATCGAGACCTCCACCACGTTGGTGTCACAGTCGAAATTCATGTCCCATACCAACGAGATGATCTGTGTGCGCGAAAGCACTTCGCCTGTCTGGCGCATCAGCAGGTGCAGCAGGGCGAACTCCTTGGCCGTCAGGTCGATACGCTGCCCGGCGCGGTAGGCGCGGTGGCGACCGGGATCAAGCTCCAGGTCGGCGACGCGCAGGGTACTGGGCAGCATTTGCTGGTCGTTGCGGCGCAGCAGGCTGCGGATACGGGCCAGCAGCTCCGGGAACTCGAAGGGTTTCAACAGGTAGTCGTCAGCACCCAGGTCCAGGCCTTTGACCCGGTCGGCCAGGCGGCCGTGGGCGGTCAGCATCATGATGCGCGTGGCTGACTCGGCGCGCAGCCGTTGCAGCACGGTCCAGCCATCAAGTTCCGGCAGGTTGACGTCGAGGATGACAAGCTCGTAAGCGTGCTGGCGGGCCAGGTGCAGGCCGTCGGTGCCGGTATGGGCACAGTCGACTACATAGCCGTTTTCGCGCAGGCCCTGTTGCAGGTAGTCGGCGGTACGCAGTTCATCCTCGATGATCAGTAGGCGCATTGGGGGCTCGGGGTAATGAGAAGGGGGCGATTCTCGACCCTGTAGTGACATCAGGGTCAAGGGGCAGGATGTTACGGCATGAGTAAGGGCCGGCGGTGCAGATAACGGATTTGTAATCCTGGCGTTATCTGGCTGCCTGTTCCGGCCTCTTCGCGGGTAAACCCGCTCCCACAGGTAAACAACAACATTCAGTATCTGTGTTGTACCTGTGGGAGCGGGCTTGCCCGCGAAGAGGCCGGAGCAGACGAAACAAGCCCACATTGCAGGACTGTAATCCCCACCTCACCTTGCTGTTAGCTGCCCCTCGCTAGGATGGCCGTGTCTGATCGGTTATCACGAGGCAAATACGATGAACCTGACCAAATACCTGCTGTTGGCCACCCTTGCCCTGGGCAGTGCCAGTGTTTACGCCGAGGGCGGTGCGGAGCGCTCAAGACAGTTCTGGCAAGCGTTTCGCGAAGACCAGCAGCGCCTGCATGGCGACAAGCAACAAGCTGTTGCCGAACGCGAGCGCAAAGCGCAGGAAAAGGCCCGCGAAGTGGCCAAGGATTGAAGCAACAGCACCTGCGCTGCGACTGCTCCTCGTCGCAGGTGTATTCAGGCGCCCAACCGGGCGCCTTTTTTATTTGCGTGCCAGCAGCGTGGCGCGGCGTGGGGCAGGCAGCCCTTCGATGGTCTTGCTGTGGTCGTTCGGGTCGAGGAAGTCACCCAGCGACTGGTAGCGCATCCACTCGGTGCTGCGCTGTTCCTCGACGCTGGTCACGCTGACATCGACGCAACGCACATCGCTGAAACCGGCACGGCGCAACCAGCGTTCCAGGGCCGGTACCGATGGCAGGTACCACACGTTGCGCATCTGCGCGTAGCGGTCTTCTGGTACCAGTACCTGGTTTTCGTCGCCTTCGATTACCAGCGTTTCCAGTACCAGTTCGCCCCCTTTGACCAGGCAGTCTTTCAGCGCCAGCAGGTGCTCGATGGGGGCGCGGCGGTGATAGAACACGCCCATGGAAAACACCGTGTCGAAGCCTTCCAGGTTGGCAGGCAGGTCTTCCAGGGCGAAGGGCAGGTGCCAGGCCGGTAGCTCCGGCAGGTACTGCTGCACGGCCTGGAACTGGCAGAAGAACAGCCAGTTGGGGTCGACACCAACCACCATGTCGGCGCCGGCGCCGAGCATGCGCCACTGGTAGTAGCCGTTGCCACAGCCGACGTCGAGCACGCGCTTACCCTTGAGGTCCAGGTGCGGGCTTACCCGTGACCATTTCCAGTCCGAATGCCATTCGGTGTCCACATGCACGCCGAACAGATCGAACGGCCCTTTGCGCCAAGGCGACAGGCCCATGAGCGCCTGGCGCATCTGCGCGCGGGTTGCGTCATCGCAGTCGCAGTCCAGGCGCAGCCCGTTGACCAGGTCGACTTCGCTGGGTTGCAGGGCGGGCAGCGCTTCCAGCGCGCCGCGCCAGCGGTCGAGGTCACCGTGGCCTTTCTCCAGCTTGGCTTCCAGTTGTGCTTGCAGGCCTTGCGACCAGGAAGCCAGGGGCGTGCCCGCCAGGCGGCGGACAAGGGGGGACAGATCGATCATGGCAGGGCTATCAACGAGGCAAAGTTAAGGCATTGGAACCACGGTACCACCTTCGAGAAGCCGGCGGCACGCAGGCGCTCCTGGTGGGCTTCAAGGGTGTCGGGCCTCATCACGTTTTCGATGGCGCTGCGCTTCTGGGCAATTTCCAGTTCGCTGTAGCCGTTGGCACGCTTGAAGTCCAGGTGCAGTTCATTGAGCAGGTCCTGCTCTTGCTCATCGGCGAAGCGCAGCTTTTCCGAGAGGATCAGCGCGCCGCCGGGCAACAGTGCCTGACGGATACGGCCGAGCAGTTCCAGGCGCTGGTCGGGGGCAATGAACTGCAGGGTGAAGTTCATTGCCACTACCGAGGCGGGCTCGAAGGGCAGGGCCAGGATATCGGCTTCCAGTACTTGCACCGGTAGCAGCTCCTGGAACATCGAGTCCTGGGCGGTGAGGTACTGGCGACAGCGCTCGACCATGGCGGCGGAGTTGTCGACGGCAATGACCCGGCAACCGTCACTGCGCACGTGGCGGCGCAGCGACTGGGTGACGGCACCCAGGGATGCACCCAGGTCGTACAGCGCGGTGTGCGGTTGGGCAAAGCGCGCGGCCAGTACGCCGAGGTTTTCGACGATAGTGGGGTAGCCGGGCACCGAGCGCTTGATCATGTCCGGGAACACGCGCACTACGTCTTCGTTGAAGACGAAGTCGGGGACCTGCTCCAGAGGTTGGGCAAAAAGACGGTCGGGTTGTTTGCTCACGGCGAATCCAGGCGGCTGGTGATATGCAGGGGGCGCATTCTAGCCAAACCGCAGCGTGGATGCATGGTCGGCTGACCAGCGCTGTGCGTTCAATGTACCCGAATGGCGCAATCGAAGGTCTGCACCGGGGGCACTTCTGGGGCCCAGGGCTGCTGGTAGACCAGTACCAGGTGGCCTTCGCCAGTTGCGCGGGCCTGGTAGCGCCAGGTCGAGATGCCCGAGTTGCCAACGATACCGGCGTCTTCAGGGGCGCTGTAGACCTCGGGGCCAAGGCTTTGCAGCACGTTGGTTGCCGGGTTTTGCACCAACCAGCGGTAACCCGTGGTGGGGTTGCTGGGCAGCGTCAGGGTAAGGCTCTGGCCGACTTGCAGCCGCGTTGGGCATTCACTTTCGGCATCCAGTTCGACGGGCTGCGTGGGTTGTTGTGCGCAGGCAGAAAGCAGGGCGAAGCTCAGGGGAACGAGCAGACGGGGGGCGGTCATGTTGGCTCCGGGGGCTGGCGATGGCCTGAGGATAACCGATGATCGAGGAGTTTTGTGTTGTCTGTGCCGGCCCCTTCGCGGCTAAAGCCGCTCCCACAGGGGCACCGACGCCTTCAAGGGCAGTGACATTCCTGTGGGAGCGGCTTTAGCCGCGAAGAGGCCGGTGCAGGCTAGAACAGGACTTTGGCCACGTCGGCAAAGCGCTTGGCGAAATGCACCGTCAGGCCTTCACGCAGGTAATCGGGCAGTTCGTCGAAGTCGCCACGGTTTGGCTCAGGCAGGATCAATTCCAAAATCTTCTGCCGCCGCGCCGCAATCACCTTCTCGCGCACACCGCCAATCGGCAGCACCTGGCCGGTGAGGGTCAACTCGCCGGTCATGGCCACGCCTTTTTTCGGAGCCTGGTCGCGGGCCAGCGACAGCAGGGCACTCGCCATGGTGATGCCGGCACTCGGGCCGTCTTTTGGCGTGGCACCTTCAGGTACGTGCAAGTGAATGAACGCTTCATTGAAGAACCCAGGGTCACCACCAAACTGCTTGAGGTTGGAGCTGACGTAGCTGTAGGCAATCTCGGCCGACTCTTTCATCACATCCCCCAGCTTGCCGGTCAGCTTGAAGCCACGGTTGAGGGTGTGGATGCGGGTCGCCTCGATGGGTAGCGTGGCGCCGCCCATGCTGGTCCAGGCCAGGCCAGTGATCACGCCTTTGCCAGCCAGTACCTGCTCGCTGCGGAACACCGGGGTACCGAGCGCGGCCTCCAGGTCCTTGGTGCCGATCTTCAGCTTGGCTTCAGGGTCCTCCAGCAACCTGATTACCGCCTTGCGCACCAGCTTGCCCAATTGCTTCTCAAGCTGGCGCACGCCGGCTTCTCGGGCATAGCCTTCGATCACCATACGCAAGGCACTGTCGCTGATACTGAGGCTGGTCTTGGCCACGCCTGCCTTTTCCAGCTGTTTGGGCCACAGGTGGCGCTTGGCGATGGCCAGCTTTTCTTCGGTGATGTAACCGGACAGGCGGATCACTTCCATGCGGTCGAGCAACGGCCCGGGGATCGAGTCGAGGGTGTTGGCGGTGCACACGAACAGCACTTTGGACAGGTCCAGGCGCAAGTCGAGGTAGTGGTCGAGGAAGTCGACGTTCTGTTCCGGGTCGAGGGTTTCCAGCAACGCGGAAGCCGGGTCGCCCTGGTAGCTCTGGCCCATCTTGTCGATTTCGTCGAGCATGATCACCGGGTTCATCACTTCGACGTCTTTCAGCGCCTGCACCAGCTTGCCGGGCTGGGCGCCGATGTAGGTACGCCGGTGGCCCTTGATCTCGGCTTCGTCACGCATGCCGCCAACGCTGAAGCGGTAGAACGGCCGGCCCAGCGACTCGGCTATGGACTTGCCGATGCTGGTCTTGCCCACCCCGGGTGGGCCTACCAGCAGCACGATCGAGCCGCTGATCTCGCCTTTCCAGGCGCCCACGGCGAGGAATTCGAGGATGCGTTCCTTGATGTCGTCGAGGCCGGCGTGGTACTGGTCGAGCACTTTGCGCGCATGCTTCAGGTCGAGCTTGTCCTTGCCATAAACGCCCCACGGCAGGGCGGTGGCCCATTCGAGGTAGTTGCGGGTTACGGCGTATTCGGGCGAACCGGTTTCGAGAATGCCCAGTTTGCCCATCTCTTCATCGATGCGCTTGCGTGCCTGGGGGGGCAGGGTCTTGCCTTCGAGGCGTTGTTCGAACTGTTCCAGGTCGGCGCTGCGGTCGTCCTTGGTCAGGCCCAGCTCCTGCTGGATGACTTTAAGCTGTTCCTTGAGAAAGAACTCGCGCTGGTGTTCACCGATCTGCCGGTTGACCTCGGCCGAAATCTCGTTCTGAAGCCGCGCGACTTCCACCTCTTTGCGCAGCATCGGCAGGACCTTTTCCATGCGTTTGAGCATGGGTACGCAGTCGAGTACTTCCTGCAACTGGTTGCCGGTGGCCGAGGTGAGTGCGGCGGCGAAGTCGGTGAGCGGCGAGGGGTCGTTGGGGCTGAAGCGGTTGAGGTAGTTCTTCAGCTCTTCGCTGTACAGCGGGTTGAGCGGCAGCAGCTCTTTGATCGCGTTGATCAGTGCCATGCCGTAGGCCTTGACCTCGTCGGTCGGTTCGGCGGGCTGGCGCGGGTATTCCACTTCGACCAGGTAGGGCGGGCGGTGGTGCTTGAGCCAGCTGCGGATGCGTACCCGGGTCAGGCCTTGGGCGACGAATTGCAGCTTGCCGTTTTCGCGGCTGGCGTGGTGCACCTTGACCAGCGTGCCGTACTGCGGCAGCGCCGAGGTATCGAAATGGCGATGGTCTTCTGGCGGGGTGTCCATGAAGAACAGTGCCAGGCAGTGGTCCGGTGACTTGGCCACCAGGTCGAGGGTTTCGGCCCAGGGTTCTTCATTGACGATGACCGGCAGTACCTGGGCCGGGAAGAACGGGCGGTTGTGGATCGGGATGA
This sequence comes from Pseudomonas sp. NPDC089547, assembly GCF_050280665.1. Classification (NCBI taxonomy): domain Bacteria; kingdom Pseudomonadati; phylum Pseudomonadota; class Gammaproteobacteria; order Pseudomonadales; family Pseudomonadaceae; genus Pseudomonas; species Pseudomonas sp. NPDC089547. Next base: position 137,845 of record NZ_JBNNVS010000003.1, read on the forward strand.
CGTAGACCTTGTCCGGCAACTGTTGGCCGGGCAGGGCGAGGGCGTGACCGGTTTCGGCCTGGGTAGTGGTGTGCTCGACTTCGCTGTGTTCGTCGGGGTGTTCCGGGAAATCCTGCTGGTCGCTCATGGGGCACCTGCGTGAATGACTATGGTGCTTAGATGGGGCGGGGCGTGATGGGTTTCAATGGTAGATGAACGCAGCAGGCAGGGCTTTCATCTTGAGAACCATTCAGCGATGCCATCGTTGTAGGAGCGGCCTTGTGTCGCGAAAGGGCTGCGGAGCAGCCCCTGCTGGATTTGCAACAACGCTGAAATCCTGGGGCCGCTTTGCGGCCCTTTCGCGACACAAGGCCGCTCCTACAGGTGCTACAGCTGATGATGCGGAGCGTTATTCAGCGAGTTTGTAAGCGATGATGTAATCGCCCATCTTTGTACCCAGCGAGCCATGGCCGCCGGCAGTCACCAGCACATATTGCTTGCCATCCTTGCCGGTGTAGGTCATTGGCGTGGCCTGCCCACCTGCTGGCAGGCGGGCACTCCACAGTTCCTTGCCGTTGTTCACGTCATAGGCGCGCAGGTACTGGTCCAGGGTGCCGCTGAGGAAGCCCACGCCACCGGCGGTGACAATCGAGCCGCCCATGCTCGGCACGCCAACTGGCAGGCCGATTGGCACCGGGGTGCTGTCGCGGGTGGTACCGTTCTTGTGCTTCCACACCACCTTGTTGGTGAACAGGTCGATGGCAGCCACGTAACCCCAAGCCGGAGCCTGGCACGGTACGCCCAGTGGCGACATGAACGGGTGCATGGTCACGGCATAGGGGGCGCCGGTATTCGGCTGCACGCCGCTGGTCTCGCTTTCGCGCTTGCTGCCTTCGGCAACCTGCTCACGCGGCACCATTTTCGACACGAAGGCCATGTAGTTGGGCGAGGTGAACAGCAGCTGGCGTACCGGGTCAACCGACACGCTGCCCCAGTTGAACACGCCGACGTTGCCTGGGTAGATCAGCGAGCCCTGCTCGGACGGCGGGGTGTACTGGCCTTCGTAGCGCAGTTCGCGGAACTGGATACGGCACAGCATCTGGTCGAACGGCGTGGCGCCCCACATGGCCTGTTCGGTCAGTTCAGGGCCGAGCAGGTTGAGGTCGGAGCGGGCCTGGGTCGGCGAGGTATGGTCACCCTTCACCGCACCTTGCGGGGTGGGGATTTCGCGGATCGGCACGATCGGGGTACCGTCGCGGCGGTCAAGCACATACAGGCTGCCTTGCTTGGTCGGTACGATGATTGCCGGTTTCACGCCATCGTCTGTCTTCAGGTGGACAAGGGTGGGCTGGCTGCCGACGTCCATGTCCCACAGGTCGTGATGGGTGAACTGGTAGTTCCAGCGGGCCTTGCCAGTGGCCAGGTCCAGGGCGACTACGCCAGCGCTGTACTTCTCCGCGCCTGGGGTGCGGTCGGCGCCCCACTGGTCCGGGGTCTGGTTGCCCAGTGGCAGGTAGATCATGCCAAGGTCTTCATCAACGCTGGCGATCGACCACATGTTGGCCGAATTACGGCTGTACTGCTCGCCGGGGGCCAGTGGTTTGGTGTCGTCCGGATTGTTGCTGTCCCAGTTCCACACCAGATGGCCGTCGTGCACGTCGTAGGCGCGGATCACGCCAGATGGCTCGTTGGTCGACTCGTTGTCGGTGACGTGGCCACCGATGATCACCAGGTCACGGGTGACCGCAGCCGGCGAGGTGGAGTAGTAGCCGCCGGCAGTGAACGGGCCGATGCCGGTGGTCAGGTCGATCACGCCCTGGTTGGCGAAGCCTTCGCAGACTTTGCCGTTGTCGGCGTTGATGGCGATCAGGCGGGCATCGGCGGTTGGCAGGTAGAGGCGACGTGGGCAGGCCTGGGCCACGGCCTGGCCGGCGTCGGTGATTTTCGGTACCGGGCTGCCGTCGCGGCTGACGTAGCGGTTTTCGTCATAATACGAAACGCCACGGCAGGTCATGTGGGCAAAGCCTTTGAAGGTGCCGACCGGGCTTTTGACCTGAGGGTCGTAGCGCCAGATTTCCGCACCCGTGTCCGGGTCCAGGGCCAGCAGGCGGCTGTGTGCGGTGCAGGCATAGAGCATGCCGTTGACCTTCAGCGGGGTGTTCTGGTTGGTCAGCTCCACCGGGTCGTTTTCGGTTGGCAGGTCACCGGTACGAATACGCCAGGCTTCTTCCAGGCGGTAGGCGTTCTGCGGGGTGATCTGGCGCAGTGGCGAATAGCGGTCGCCATGCTCGGTGCGGCCATAGGCCTGCCATTCACCATCGGGCATGGCCGGGGCGGCGCTGGCCATTTCGCTGCTTTCGCGGCCCAGTTCGCCAAACACTTCACCGGGGTGGGTGAACTGGCTGGCGATTGCGCAAGCACCCGAAGCCACCACTGCAACGCTGAGCAAAGCGGTATTGGCTTTGACAGCAGGGCCGATCAGCGGGCGACGTGCCCATGGCAGCAACAGCACTACGCCGATGGCAAACCAGATGGCCAGGCGTGGCACCAGTTGCCACCAGTCCAGGCCCACCTCAAGCAAGGCCCATACCGTGCTGCCCAGCAGCACCAAGCCGTACAGGCCCAGGGCAATGCGACGCTGGGCCAGCAGCAGGATGCCCGACAGGGCAAAGCCGATACCGGCGATCAGGTAGTACAGCGATCCGCCCAGCTGGCTCAGCTTGATGCCGCCAGCCAGCAGGGCCAGGCCCATCAGCAACAGCAACGCGCCGACCAGGCGCGGTAGCCAGCGGCTTCCATTGTTGGCACTTTCAGTGCTCATCGTAGGTTCTCCGTCAGGTCAAAAAGGGGTTAGAAACTGCTCTGGATCTTCAGGCCGCCGACCAGGGCGCCATCGACCTGCGACACCCCGCCCGGGTGGCGGATGTACTGCAGGTTGGGGCGTACCGTGAGCCAGTCGGCCAGATGGATGCCGTAGTACAGCTCAGCGCTGTACTCGGTGTCCTGCACGGGCAGGTAACCGGGGGTGTCGTAGTCGTCGAGGCCGGCGGCCTGGTTGGCCAGGCGGGCGTTCTTGCGGTAGGCAGGGTTGACGTGCACGCGGGCCAGGGCGAAACCGATGTCGTCCTTGGCGCGGGCGTCGAAAGGCCCTTTGTATACCAGTCCTGCCTGCACATAGTTGTCGATGGCATTGGTCTTCTTGTCGTGCATCGTGGCGTTGGCGAACAGGCTCAGGCCGCGCGACTGGTCTGACGCCAGCGAGGTCACCTGCTGCTGGGCGCCGAGCCACATGCCGTGCTTGCTCGAGCTGCTGCGGTAGGCGGCGCCGCTGAGGGCTGCCGGCTGACCGTTGCTGTCCTTGAGAACATCTTGTGCCTTGGCATTACTGTAGTAGTAGCCGGCGCGATATTCCCCTTTCAGGCCTTGGATACGTGGGGTCCATACCAGTTCGACTGGCATTACCGCGCCCTGGGTGCCGCTGCCGCTGAGCTTGAAGCCGTTGCCGGATTCGAGGTTGGAGGGGTTCTGCTCGAACACGCCGACCTGTGCGTACAGTTCGGGGGTGAGGTTGTAGCGCACGCGCAGGGCCCACTGGCTGACGGGCCAGTTGTACCAGATGCCGCCGACCCAGTTGCCCACCTGCGAGCCGCAGAAGGCCAGGTTCTGGAAGTCGCAAGGGAAGCTGTTGAAGTCTTCGCCTTCGCCGAAGCGGCCGAATTTAACGTCCAGCGCGCCATCGAAATACTTCTGCTTGATCCACATCTGCGTCAGCCGCCAGGTTTCGCCACGGCCCCATACTTCCTGGGCCGAGGTGAAGCCGCCGACGCGTGGGTCGTTGATACGGTCGTTGCTGATGTTGTCGCCGTGACGTTCAGTGATGGTCAGCTGGAATTCGGTGTCGTGCCAGCCGAGGATCTTGTCCAGATCCAGGTGGCTGCCGAAGGTGAACTGGTCGCTGTAGCGCGCAGTGCGGTCGTGGTCGTAGCCGCCGTGCAGGTTGCTGCCCATCTCGCCGGTGTAGCCGAGGGTGAAGTCGTAGCCTTTTTCCAGCAATTCGCTGCGGGTGCCGCCCCAGTCGCCGAGCATCCATGGAGAGTCGCTGGCGAACATTTCGCTGGCGCCGACGGGGGTGGCCAAGGCACTGAGGGCAAGGCCGATGTAACAGGTTTTGGGCAGTTGGAGCATGAGATAGCGCTATCTTTTGATTATTGAAAAAACGGCAAGCGCATCGAAGGGCGGGCCCTTCAATGGATATGGCGACAAGATGGTTTCGGTGAAGCGTTTCAGCTTGAGGTGGGGAGGATATAGCGGAAGTTGTAAGAAAAAAAGACAAATTGTCGCAGTTGATTGTTGCTGATCTGGCAATAGTCAATGCCGGCGATCGAAACCTGAAAGCTTGCCAGGACTCTGTGGGAGCGGGCATGCCCGCGAACACCGGCGGAGCCGGTGCCATCTACCGCGTTGGATTCTTCGCGGGCATGCCCGCTCCCACAGATGCACGTTCGCAATTAGAAAGTGGTACGCAAGCCCACTTCCACACTACGCCCCGGCGCCGGTGCGATGTCGCGCAGGATCGAGCTGGCGTAGCGTACGGTCTGGTCGGTCAGGTTCTCGCCGCGCACAAACGCCAGCCACTGGCTTTGACCGATGTCGAAGCGGTAGCCAACGCTCGCCCCCAGTGTGGTGTAGCCATCGGTGCTGGTTTCGTTGGCCGGCTTGCGGTGCTGCGATGCTGCATGCTGCACATCGACCCGTGCCTGCCAGCGGTCCAACTCCCACACCAGGCCGCTGTTAAGGCGCAGTGGGGCAATGCGTGGCAGCGGTTCGCCACTGTCGAGGTTCTTGGCGCGGGTGTAGTCACCGGAAAGTTCCAGCGCGAAGCTGCCGTAACGGTTCTCGACCAGTTGCCAGCGGTCCTGGGCTTCGATGCCGTAGAAGCGCGCCCGTACGCCCTGGTACTGGTACTCCGGGAACCCGTCGTGGTCATGATCGTGGTCGTGGTCTTCTTCGTCATGGTCGTGGTCATGCCCGCCTTCGCGGATGTTGCCGGTGCCAATCAGCCCGATGTAGTTGCGGAAGTGGCTGTAGAACACCCCGACACTGCCTTTGTGGGTGCCATTGTCGAAGCGCAGCGCCAGGTCGGCGGAAATGGCTTTTTCCTTGTTCAGGCTGGCATCACCGACTTCAAATGCACCGGTAGCCACATGGGCACCATTGGCGTACAGCTCGTAGAAGGTCGGGGCGCGTTCGGTGTAGCCGAGGTTGGCAGCCAGCGACCAGACCGGGTCGAGTTGGTACACCGCGCCGGAAGACAGGCTGAAGGCGTTGAAGCTGCTGGCGCTGTCGGCGTCGACGAAATTTTCGTTGCCTTTGGCATCCGGGTCGACCCGCGTGTGCTCCAGGCGTGCACCCAGGCTCAGGTTCAGGCGCTCGGTGGCCTGCCACTGCTCCAGCATGAACAGGGCCAGGCTGTCGGTATTGGTGTGCGGGACGAAGGCTTCCTCGCCCAGGGCGGAGAATTCGTTGCGGCTGACCTGCGCACCGATCACCCCTTCGACCGGCCCGAGCGGTTGATGGCGGGCTTCGATGCGGGCTTCGTAGCCCTTGTTCTTGAAGGTGGTGTGCACCTCGCCTTCTTCGATCTCACGGTGTTCGTAATCGGTATAGCCGGCATCGACCTTGACCGAGCTGAAAGGGCCGTCGAGGTCACGCACCTCGGAGGCGAAGGCGTAATGGTCCTGTTTCATGTCCAGGCGTACACCGGATTCGGCCACCGAGCCGTAGTTGCTGTCGTAGCCGCTGTACGACAGGCCGGCGTAACCGTGATCCCAATGGTACGCGCCACCGATTGCACCACCGTCCTGGCGACCGTCGCTGTTTTCCAGGCGGTGTTTGTTGCCGGGCTCATCGGCGTCACGTACCTTGGAGCTACGTGCGTAACCGGGGATGCGCAAGTCGTTGAACTGGCGGCTGTTGGCATCCAGGTGCAGTGCGAAGGTGCCGTTACCGGCCTCGAGCTTGCCCGCGCTGCTGCGGGTGGTGTCGGCGCCGCCGTAGCGCAGTTCGCCGGCACCGTGGATGCCTTCGATGGGCGCATCCGGGATGCGGTTGTCGAAGGTATTGACCACGCCACCGATGGCGTTGCCGCCATACAGCAGGGCGGCCGGGCCGCGAACGATCTCGACGCGGTCGACAGTGACCGGGTCCAGCGGCACGGCATGGTCGTAGGACAGCGACGAGGCATCCAGGGCGCCGACGCCATTGCGCAGAATGCGAATACGGTCGCCGTCCAGGCCGCGGATTACCGGGCGGCTGGCGCCAGGGCCGAACCAGGTGGAGCTGACACCGGGCTGCTTGTTCAGGGTTTCACCGAGGCTGCCGTGCTGTTGCTGCAACAGGCTGTCGCCTTCAAGCACGGTACTGGGAGCCGCCAGCTGTTGGTTGCCCAGCGGGTTGGCGGTGATGACCTGGGGTTGGAGTTCCACGGCCTGGCTGGGTGAGGCAGCCAGCCAGAGCGCGACGGCAAGGGGGGAGAGGCGAAGCGGTGCGTACAACATGGGGATGGGGCGTTCCTTGGCAGATGCTTTTGTAATGTTACAACATAACATATCTATTTCATCACAGAGGTTTTGCCCATGGCCAGCGGTTTTTCTGTCGACACCACTGATCCCACCCGCCACTACACTCGTGTAAGGTGCGCATCTTTCCTACGGAGCACAGCATGAGCACGGCCCACCACAACGCGCTGCACGGCAAGACCCTTGAACAGATCCTCACCGAGCTGGTAGCGCACTACCAATGGCAAGGCCTGGCCGAGCGCGTCGATGTGCGCTGCTTCAAGAGCAACCCGACCATCAAGTCGAGCCTGACCTTCTTGCGTAAGACACCGTGGGCGCGGGAAAAGGTCGAGCAGCTGTATGTGAAGCTGCAGCGTCAGGCCTGAAATGCCGCAACGTCCCTGGCTGACTGGCGTGGCCGTGCTGGGCTGGTTCGGTTTGACCGTTCAGATCTACCTGGTGCTTGTGGCTCGCTGGCAGGAGCAGGCCAGCCTGATTGGCGGCCTGATCAATGTGTTCGGCTATTTCACCGTACTGAGCAATACCCTGGTGGCGACGGTGCTCAGCTATGCGGCATTTGGGCGGGAGGGGCGTGGCAGGCGTTTCTTCCTGTCGCCTTCGGTGAGTTCAGCAATTGCTGCCAGCATCCTGCTGGTTGCGTTGGCCTATAGCTTGTTGTTGCGCCATTTGTGGCAGCCGCAAGGCTGGCAGTGGCTGGCGGATGAACTGCTGCACGATGTGATGCCGGTGCTGTATGCCTTGTACTGGTGGTGCGCGGTGCCCAAGGGCACGTTGCGGCTATGGCACCTGGCGGTCTGGGCGATTTACCCGGCGCTGTACTTCGGCTATGCGCTGTGGCGGGGCAGCGAGATTGGTGTGTATGCCTACCCGTTCATCGATGTGGCGAGCCTGGGGTATGGGCAGGTGATGCTCAATGCCCTTGGGGTGCTGGCGGGGTTCTGGGGGATAGGGCTGGTGTTGCTGGGGCTGGACCGGTGGCGCGGGGTGCGGAAATTTGCTTAGCCTGTGCTGGCCTCTTCGCGGGCACGCCCGCTCCCACAGGTACTCCACTGCCCTCGGGATATGTGCAGTGCCTGTGGGAGCGGGCGTGCCCGCGAAGAGGCCAGCACAGGCAGAAAACAATCACTCGTCGTCCGCAGTCCCGTCGGCCCGCCAATAGGCCGCAGCCTTCAGCGCATCTTCCGGCACGCCTTTCTCAAGCAACAACGCCTTGGCCTGGCGGGTGAGTGCCTTTTCCAGCGCCACCCAACCATACAGCCGGCCTTGCGGCAACGTCAGGTTTTTCACCAGCGCCAGCAAATCTTCCTGCTGGCGGCGCACCCAGATCACTTCGACTTGTGCCTTGCTCGGCAGTGGCTGGCGCTCCTGTTCGTCTTCGATCTGGATCACTGCCAGCACCTGGCGGCCTGCCGGCAGTTCTTCCAGTCGGCGACCAATCGCCGGTATGGCCGTTTCGTCACCGATCAGCAGGTAGCTGTCGAACATATCCGGCACCACCAGCGATGCCCGTGGCCCGGCGATGTTCAGGGTTTGCCCCGGCGCGGCCTGCGCAGCCCAGGTGGAGGCGGGGCCATCGCCGTGCAGTACAAAGTCGATATCCAGTTCATTGGCCACCAGGTCGATGCGCCGTGGCGTGTACTCGCGCATGGTGGGCCGTGCACCACCGTCCCGGCCCATGTTCCGGGCCTCGATGGCCTGCTGTTGCTCCGGCGTTTCGGCGAACAGCAGCTTGATATGGTCGTCGCTGCCTACGCTGGTGAAACCTTGCAGTTCATCACCGCCGAGGGTGATACGGCGCATGCGCGGGGTGAGGTCGGTGACCCGCAGTACCTGCAGGCGGCGCTGGCGGATCTCGTGGTTGACGCGGTGGATGGTGTCACTCATGGGAAGTCTCCCTTGCAGGTTCAGCCGGCCCTGAGGCGATGGCCTTGGCAGTTTGGTTGAGCAAGTCGCGAACCCGTTCGATTTCTTCCGGTGTCCAGCGGCCGCTGTGCATGTGCAGCGCGTGGCGCAGGTTGCCGACGGCTTCATGAATCTCTGGCGGGCGGTCATGGCCGCGCAGGGCGCGTTTGCTGACTTCAATGCGCATGCGCACGCCGTCCAGCGCGACGGCCTGTTCAGCCAGGGCTGTGCGGCCGGCATCGGTAATGGCGTAAAGGCGTTTGCTGCCCTGCACCTGGCCGCTGATCAACTCGGCTTCCTCAAGAAAGTTCAGCGTGGGGTAGATCACCCCGGGGCTTGGGCTGTAGCTGCCGTCGAACAGGTTTTCGATCTGGCGGATAAGGTCATAGCCGTGGCCAGGCTGCTCGGCAAGCATGGCCAGCATCAGCAGCTTGAGGTCACCGGGGGCAAACACGCGCGGGCCGCGTTCGCCACGGCCGGGGCGCCGCTCAAAGGGGTCATGGGGGGTGTGTTCGCGCATGGGGGCAGGGCTCCGTCGTTTGCGATATATCGTAAGATATTACTCAAGATATATCTAAAGACAAGCCCTTATATGCGGATGATTATCATCTACTCTTTCGATACATCCCCTTTTGGTGCGGTGGTGCTCACCGCTACCTGTGGCGGCTTGCATTCATTCGGATTGCCCGGCTGCAGGTACGGCATGAGTATCGGAGCCATGCCTTTGAGCACCTGTACCGGCAGTGCCGAGGTGAATTTGAATGCCTCTGCCGAGCGCCCCGGCACAAAGGCGGTGAGGGTGCCGAAGTGGTTGTCGCCCAGGAAGAACACGAAAGTGGCGGTACGGTTGAGCGAGCGCGAACCGATCAGCCGACCGCCGGCGCCGAAGCTTTCGATGCGGTTGTCACCGGTACCGGTCTTGCCGCCCATCACCAGTGGGGTGCCATCTTGCAGCTTGAAGCTGCCGGAAATACGCCGCGCAGTGCCTGCATCCACCACTTGCGACATGGCGCCTTTGAGCGCACGCGCCACCTCAACCGGCAGGATCCGCACACCCCGGTCCGGGTCGGTGATCAACTTGGTTTCGTAAGGTGTGTCGGCAGCAAAGTGCAGGGTATCGATGCGCAGGGTTGGCAGGCGAATGCCGTCGTTCTGGATGATACCGACCAGCTCCGAGAGGGCGGCAGGGCGGTCGCCCGAGCTGCCGATGGCGGTGGCGAGCGAGGGCACCAGGTGGTCGAATGGATAGCCCACGCGTTTCCAGCGTTGGTGGATGTCGAGGAAGGCTTCGATTTCGACCATGGTTCGGATGCGGCTGTCGCGGGCGCCTTGGTAGCGGCTCTTGAACAGCCAGCCGTAGACCTCCTGGCGCTCGAAGCGGCTGGCGTTGACCATCTCGGTCAGGCTTGAACTGGGGTTTTTCAGCAGGTAGCCGAGCAGCCACAGGTCCAGTGGGTGAACCTTGGCGATGTAGCCTTGGTCAGGCAGGTCGTACTTGCCTGGGCCGTACGCGTCGTACATCTCCGACAAGCGCCCATCGGTCAGCTTGCCCAAGGCAATCTTGTCACCCTTGAGGTGGGCTCGCACGAAGGCATTGAAGGTTTCCTGCCCGGCATCCGGGAACAGGTAGCGATGCACCGCGGCCAGCCGCTGCGGGGTCACGCGCATGCTGTCGAGGAACGTGTCCAGCCGTTGTTGCGAGGTCTTGCGCTGGTATTTCTTCCAGAAGCGCATCAGGTAATTGGTGCCCTCCTTGTCGGCGAAACGGGCCAGGTACTCCTGGCGGCGCGGGTCGGCGTCGTCCTTTAGCAACGGCACGCGGTTGAACGGCTGCTGGTAGGTCACGTAACGCACCAGGTCGCGCATCAGGCGGATGAACGGCAGGTTGATCGATTCGCGCAGGGCATCCTTGAGGGTCGGGTTGCGGTTGTTGTCTTCTTTGCGGAAGTTGTTGAACACATGCATGCCACCGCCGGTGAAGAAGGCTTCGCCGGTGTTGGCGGAGTACTTGCGTTCCAGCGCGGCGTCGAGCATGGCATCCAGGCTCTGGTTCTTGCTGTTTTGCGCCAGCCATTCCAGCGACCACTGGGTGATGCGGTCCAGCTCCGCCACCTCGACCTTTTTAAGTTCGGCGGCGGGCTTGCCGGCGTATTTGTCGTGCAGCTCGGCGATGATCTCCAGATACGTGGTGAGCACCCGCAGTTTCGCGGTGGAGCCCAACTCCAGCTTGCTGCCTTCATTGATATCGAAGGGCTGGTTGGTGCTATCGGTCTGTACCCGCACCCGGGAGCCGTCGGCAGTGCGCTCGAACAGGGTAAAGCTGTAGCTCACCTGGTCGGTGGTCTTGCTGGTTAGCAGGCGCTCGCCGATCAGGCCCATTTGCGCAGCGAACGCGGGGTCGGCAAGGTTCTTCAGGTACTGGCTCACCTGCAACTGCAAATCTGCCTGCAGGGTGCTGGTGGCAGACACGTCAAGGCGGTCGAGGTCGTACAGTGGGCGGTTGAGCATGGCAGCCATGCGGTTGCGCGCCAGGCTGATGCCCTTGTTGGTGACGATTGGCACGATGGTCGGTTGTGCCACCCAGTCGCGGTACACCGCTTTGCTGGCCAGCGCGGCATCGGCCAGCGACTGCTCGACCACCTTGTTGGCGGCGAGCACGCGGATATGCGAGTCGGTGAGTTCGGCCAACTCGACGCGGCCCTTGGACAGGTAGTGTGAAGGGCGGCGCTGGGCAATCATCAGCGACAGTACCTGGCGCAGGGCCAGGCCGCGTGCAGCCATGCTCTCGGGGTCGCTGGCGGTGGAGGTCAGGGCCTGGTTGACCTGGTCGAAGTCGGCGCCGTACCACACCCGCAAACCTTCGGCCATGCCGTGCACTTCGCCATGTCCAGGCACCGCAGACAGCGGCACGCTGTTGAGGTAGTCACGCACGATGCGCTGGCGCGCTTCAGTGGTGTCAGGCCCCCCCTGGTAGGCGCGCACACTGGCGGAAATCATCTGCCGTATTTTCTCGGCGCCTGAAACGGTCAGGCCGTCCGGTGAGTGGCGGTACTTTTCCAGCTGCGTGGCCAAGGTACTGCCCCCGGCAGACTGGCCAGGCAGGGCAAGGTACTTGGCCACCTGGCTGTAGGCAGCCTTGGCAAAGCGTGGCCAGTCCACCGCCGGGTTGTTGCGAGGGTCCTGGGTATCGAGCAGGTCGCGGTTCTCGATGAACAGCAAGCTGTTGACCATCACTGGCGGAATCGCCGCGAAGTCCGGATACAGGTGCTGCGGATAGTTGTACTGGTACAGCATGTCGCCACGGCAGTCGGTGATTGACAGGCCGGCCTGGATTTTCTCGATGTAGGGCACGAACAGCCCGTGATCAACGTAGTTCATCAACGCAGGTGAGAACTTCACCTGCTCGCTGATCATGTAGTCGCGTTTGAGCAGGCGTGGCAGGAATTCGCCCAGGGCGCTGTAGCCCAGGCGTTTGTCGAAGGGGCCTTCACCGGGGTAGACGATGGCGTCGCTAGGGCCGGGCTGCAGCGAATAAGTCAGCGTGCCGGCCAGTTTGCTGAATTCTCGCGATTGCAGTTCGGACGTGCGGAATTCGTCATACGCAGCAAAGCCGATGGCCACCAGCGCCACCAGCAGGATGAGAATGATCAGGCGCCACCATAGCCGACGCTGACGGGGTGACTTGGGCTGTGGCGTCTCGGCCGGAGGTATCTCGGGTGCTTCCGTTCTGCTTGGTTCCGATTGCCACAGTGCGCCCATAGTCTTCTATCCGGCCAGGTATTTTCGTGTTGCTTGTCTGAAGCTTAGACGTTGAGCGGCTGAGGTGAAAAATTTGTAGGACGCGGAGAAAAGTAGCGTAGGGCTATGCGGCTTTGGTGTGGGTTTATTCGGGGAACGATGTTGCTATGGTGCCTGGGAGAGCGGGGGAACAGCTTCACGCCCCCGGATTTCTCGCCAAATTTCTGCACATATACAGTGAAAACCCCTACAACGGTCTTCCTATACTGCTCGCCCCCTTCGCCCTGCCGGGCGCTCTAACCCGGCACACGGGCCGGCCCACAAGGCCAGCCTGGCAAGCCAACGCTACGCCTATCGGCATGGCCGGTGCTGCACGAAGGTCAAATCCAATAACAAAATGAGGTTGTATTGCTATGCCAGTCGGCAACCACCCTGCCCACGGCCCTGCCACTGAAGGCGGCCCGCTCAAGCGTGAACTGGGCGAACGGCACATCCGCCTGATGGCGCTGGGCGCCTGTATCGGCGTCGGTCTCTTCCTGGGTTCGGCCAAGGCCATCGAAATGGCCGGCCCTGCCATCATGCTTTCCTACATCATTGGCGGCCTGGCCATCCTGGTCATCATGCGCGCCCTTGGTGAAATGGCCGTGCACAACCCTGTCGCCGGATCTTTCAGCCGCTATGCACAAGACTACCTCGGCCCGCTGGCGGGCTTCCTTACCGGCTGGAACTACTGGTTCCTCTGGTTGGTGACCTGCGTTGCCGAAATCACCGCGGTGGCCATCTATATGGGCATCTGGTTCCCCGATGTACCACGCTGGATCTGGGCCCTCGCGGCGCTGGGCAGCATGGGCGCGGTCAACCTGGTGGCGGTAAAGGCCTTTGGTGAGTTCGAGTTCTGGTTTGCGCTGATCAAGATCGTCACCATCATCGCCATGGTGCTGGGCGGTATCGGCGTCATTGCCTTCGGCTTTGGCAATGACGGCGTGGCTTTGGGCATTTCCAACCTGTGGAGCAACGGTGGTTTCATGCCTAATGGCATGACCGGTGTGTTGATGTCGCTGCAGATGGTGATGTTCGCCTACCTGGGCGTGGAAATGATCGGTTTGACGGCCGGCGAGGCACGCAACCCGCAAAAGACCATCCCGCAGGCCATTGGCTCGGTGTTCTGGCGCATCCTGCTGTTCTACGTCGGCGCATTGTTCGTGATCCTGTCGATCTACCCGTGGAACGAAATCGGCAGCCAGGGTAGCCCGTTTGTCATGACCTTCGAGCGCCTCGGTATCAAGACCGCCGCGGGCATCATCAACTTCGTGGTCATTACCGCGGCATTGTCGTCGTGCAACGGTGGCATTTTCAGCACCGGGCGCATGCTTTACAGCCTGGCGCAGAACGGCCAGGCACCAGCGGCCTTCGCCCGTACGTCGAAGAACGGTGTACCGCGCAATGCGCTGCTGTTGTCGATTGGCGCGCTGCTGTTGGGCGTGCTGGCCAACTACCTGGTGCCGGAAAAGGTCTTTGTCTGGGTCACTTCGATCGCTACCTTCGGCGCGATCTGGACCTGGGTAATGATTCTGCTGGCGCAGCTCAAGTTCCGCGCAGGCCTTACCACCGCTGAGCGCAAGGCACTCAAGTACCGCATGTGGCTGTGGCCGCTGAGTTCCTACCTGGCCCTGGCGTTCCTGGTGCTGGTGGTCGGCCTCATGGCGTACTTCGAGGATACCCGCGTGGCCCTGTACATCGGCCCGGCGTTCCTGGTGTTGCTGACGGTGTTGTATTACGCGTTCCGGTTGGCGCCGAAAGAGGCGCAGGGCGTAGCCAGTACCGCTTCCTGATCTGAAATTGCCGGGGCCGCTTTGCGGCCCATCGCGACACAAGGCCGCTCCTACAGGAGACCGCGTATTTCTGTAGGAGCGGCCTTGTGTCGCGATCGGGCTGCGCAGCAGCCCCATGGTTCGATCAGGCAGCCACCTCACTGTGCGGCTCAAAGCTGTCCGCCCGCGCCAGTTGCCACATACGCGAATAGAACTGGCCATTCACCTCACCGGTCAGTAACTCTCCCGGTTTCAAGAACACATGCATCTGCGAGAACAGCTTGATCTCGGTGGCCGAGATGCGCCGCACCAGATGCTTGGCTTCCAGTTGTGCCGGGTGCTCCAGGCCTGCCGCGGCGAGCATTTCAGCCAAGGCTCGCAACGTGTTGTGGTGGAAGTTAAGCACCCGCTGGGCCTTGTCCGGCACTACCAGCGCACGCTGGCGTAGCGGGTCTTGCGTTGCCACGCCGGTCGGGCACTTGTTGGTGTGGCAGCTCTGCGACTGAATGCAGCCGATGGCGAACATGAAGCCGCGCGCCGAGTTGGCCCAGTCAGCGCCAATGGCCAGCACGCTGGCGATGTCGAAGGCGCTGACGATCTTGCCGCTGGCGCCCAGCTTGATCTTGTCGCGCAGGTTCAGGCCGACCAGGGTGTTGTGTACGAACAGCAGGCCTTCACGCAGCGGTACACCGATATGGTCGGTGAACTCCACCGGTGCCGCGCCGGTACCGCCTTCCTTGCCATCGACGACGATGAAGTCGGGCAGAATGCCGGTTTCCAGCATGGCCTTGGCAATGCCCATGAACTCCCAGGGGTGGCCCAGGCAGAACTTGAAGCCTACCGGTTTGCCGCCGGACAGCTCACGCAACTGGGCAATGAACTGCATCATCTCGATCGGGGTGGAGAATGCGCTGTGGCGCGATGGCGAGATGCAGTCTTCGCCCATCAGCACACCACGGGTTTCGGCAATTTCCTGAGTGACCTTGTGTTTCGGCAGGATGCCGCCATGGCCGGGTTTGGCACCTTGGCTCATCTTGATTTCGATCATCCGCACCTGCGGGCTGCGCGCCTGGGTGGCGAAGCGTTCGGGGTCGAAGCGCCCGTCCGGCGTGCGGCAGCCGAAGTAGCCACTGCCCAGTTCCCAGACCAGGTCGCCGCCGTGCTCACGGTGATACGGGCTGATACTGCCTTCGCCGGTGTCATGGTGGAAGTTGCCCAGCTTGGCGCCCTGGTTGAGGGCGCGGATGGCATTGGCGCTGAGCGACCCGAAGCTCATGGCCGAAATGTTGAAGATCGATGCCGAGTACGGCTGGCTGCACTGCGGCCCGCCGACGATGATGCGGAAGCTGGCCGGGTCGGCCAGCGGCGCAGGGCGCATGGAATGGCCGATGAATTCGAAGCCGGATTCATACACATCGATCAGGGTGCCGAACGGTTTGTCCGACGCCTCGTTCTTTGCCCGCGCATACACCAGTGAACGTTGGGCACGGGAGAACGGCAGGGCATCGCTGTCCGATTCCAGCAGGTACTGGCGGATTTCCGGGCGGATGGCCTCTACCAGGTAGCGGATGTTACCCAGGATCGGGTAGTTGCGACGGACCGCATGGCGTTGCTGCAGCAGGTCGAACAGGCCGATCAGGCTGAGGATGCCCGTGGTCAGGGTGAACGGCCATAACCATTCGTGGTGGGTGAAGGGCAGGCTCGCCAGGGTGAACAGCACACAGGCGGCGAAGAAGGCATAGCGGCTGAGAAGTGACAGGCTCATACGGGGTCCTTGCGATGGCGCGGTCAGGCTCAGGGCCTGGGGGCAAACCCCGACCATAGCCAAGTTGCCGGGCGCTGCAAATTAAAATCGGGGTAGCGAAAATCATTCTCGAATCGGGCCGAATTGCCCGTGCGCTGTGAGGCCAACGACGCATTCGCGGGTAAACCCGCTCCCACAGACCTGCACATCACTTACTGATTTAGCAGGGAACCTGTGGGAGCGGGCGCGCCCGCGAACACCGGCGCAGCCGGTGCCATGCACCGCGTTGGATTCTTCGCGGGCACGCCCGCTCCCACAGGGTACGCGGTGCGCCTGGGGTTTTCGTTTATGCCCAATGCATGTCGCGCAGCAGTTTCTGCCGCCAGCTTTCCTGCTCCTGTGCGGGGGCCTCGATCAGGTACGAATAGCGCCCGGCCACCCGCACCGCCACCGGTACCCCGTCGCGGTACAGCAGGCGATTTCCACTCACCGCCGGTACCTTGGCCCCTGGCAGCAGCGAGCCGATCAGGTTCAACGGGTCACTGGCGCTCACCACCAGCAACGCCCCGTCCGGCTCGCGGCGGCGCACCTGGCGCAGCAGCCCCACCGCCTCCTCCAAGGCGAACTGCTCACCTGCCAGCCCGGCAATGAATCGCCCGCCACGGATCTCGCCACGTGCCTCCAGCCGGTGATAGCAGCGCAGCAGTTCACGCCAGGGCGGCAGCACATCGCTTTCACGCTCCAGCAGCCGCCAGCAAACCACGCCATAGCGGCGTAACAGCGTGCGGGCGATATGTTCCAGGCGCTGACTGTCATCCACTGTGCCCCTGCGCAGCAATGCCCAGCGCCCGGCATGGGCCATGCTGCTGGACAGTGGCGCATGGCCGCGTCGGCTGTTGCGTGACGTGCGCTTCGCCGCTGGGGTAATCAGGCTGCGCAGGCCGGTAAAGCTGTCGGCGCCCGCAAGGCCGGCACCAACCAGTTCCTGCAGTGCTGTTTCCAGTTCACTGGGCAGCAGGTGTGCGTCTTGTGTCAGTTCGTCAAAAAACAGCGCGCCATGTGCCTGCAGCACCCCGTGCACGCGCTGCGCCCGCGCCCCGAGGCTTTCCGGGGCGGGTACAGAGGCAAGGCTGCGCCACAGGTTCAGGTGTTCACGCGGCAGCAGCACCAGCGGTGTGCTGGACAACGTATTGCTCGCCACGGTTGCGGCCAGCCGGCTCCAGGCGAACTGCCCGTTGCGGCAGGCATCATCGAGCCAGTGCGGGCTGTAGTCCTTGATGCGCGCCGGCAGCAACTCGGCTTCCCAGGCCCCGGCCGCGCTGGGGAAGCCCTGCAACTGGCCCAGTACCTCGGCCACCGCTTGCGGGCCACGCAGGCGTTCGTCGGGCGCCATATGCTGCCAGTCGAACAGGAAACGCATGAAGTCCTGCAAGCTGACCGGTTCGATCTCGCGACGCAGCCGTTTGACCGTGTAGCGGTGGATGCGCGCCAGCAGATGGCGTTCGCACCATTGCAGGTCGCTTGCACCGGGGCTGAAATGCCCGCGCAGCACATAGCCTTCGGTTTCCAGGCGGGCCAGGGCCTGCCCGATGTCGCTTGCCGACTTGCCCAGCGGCGCCGCGATTTGCGCCTGATACTGCGGGCCGTGACCGCTCATGCGGGCACGCAGTAATTCGCTCAGTGCACTGTCCGGGTCAAACGCCTGGTCGAAACCGGGTAGCAGTTGCAGCGCAGGTTCCAGGCGCGCTGCCGGGTAAAGCGCCACCATCAGGTTCAGGCGTTCGCGGGCCAACCACAGTGCGTGATCGGCCAGGCGCAAGGCACGCCCGGCCTTGGCCAATTGCGTGAGCAGCAGATCCCAGCCGGGATTAGCCTCGATTTCCGCCTGGCTGATGGCGCCCAGGGTCATCAGCGCTTCGTGCATTTCGTCGGCATTGCCCGGCTGTGGCCACGCCTCGGCCGCGACCGCGGCAATGGCATCGGCGTCCAGTGCACCCAGGTCGTCGCCGCACTGCACTTCGTTCCAGCGCCGGTTCAGCACCGCCTGGGTACGCCGCTCCTCCAAAGGCGCATCGTCGAGGAAGGCGTACGGCCGGGCATTGAGAATCGCCGCAGCCAGCGGCGAAGGGGCGGGCAGGTCGCGGCTCAGCAGGCGCACTGCGCCGCTTTCCATACGCCGCAACAGGGCCAGCCAGCCTTCGCTGTCCATCGCTTCATGCAGGCAATCGTCGAGGGTTTGTTCGACCAGTGGGTGATCGGGAATCTGCCGCTCGCCGGCGATGTTTTCCAGGCAGGCGATCTGGTCGGGGAACACGGCAGCTACCAGGTCCTCGCTCTTCATCCGCTGGATCTGCGGCGCCACCTTGCGCCCGCCCACGAAGCGCGGCAAGGCCATGGCCACGCTGGCATTCCAGCGCCAGCGCACGCCAAACAGCGGCGCATCGAGCACGGCTTGAACAAGAATCGGCTCGGCGCTGCGGCTATTCAGGTAACGCCACACTTCGTCCAGCTCGAAACTGTGGCTGGTCGACAGCGACAGGACGATGGCATCTTCGCTGGCGGCAGCCTGCAGCTCGAAGTTGAAGGTGCGGCAGAAGCGCTTGCGCAGGGCCAGGCCCCAGGCACGGTTGATGCGGCTGCCGTAGGGCGAATGGATGATCAGCTGGGTACCGCCGGACTCGTCGAAAAAGCGCTCCATCACCAACGTATCCTGCGAGGGCAGGGCGCCAAGCACCTCGCGGGTGCGGGCCAGGTAGTCGAGCAACTGGCTGGCGCTGTCTTCGCCCAGTTCAAAGGTAGACTGCAACCAGGCCAGTACCTTGAGGATATCGCCGCCAGTCTGGGTCAGATGCTGGTCGATTCGCGCCTGTAACCGGGCCACGGCGGCAGACAGCTCGTTACTGCGCCCCGGCGCTTCCCCCAGCCAGAACGGAATGGTCGGCGGCAGGCCATAGGCATCTTCCACCCGTACCCGGCCGGGCTCGACGCGCAGGATGCGGTACGAGGCGTTGCCCAGCTGGAAGATATCGCCGGCAATGCTCTCCACGGCAAAGTCTTCATTCACGCTGCCGATGTTCAGCGCCTGCGGTTCCAGCACTACGGCGTAGTCGGCGTTGTCGGGGATGGTGCCGCCGCTGGTCAGCGCTGTCAGCTGGCTGCCACGCCGGCCACGCAGCGTGCTGCTGACCGCATCGCGGTGCAAATAGGCGCTGCGCACGCCCTGGCGGCCGTTATAGCCCTCGGCGAGCATGCTGAGCAGCGCCTGGTAGTGGCGCTGGTCGAGTTCGGCATAGGGTGTGGCTTGGCGCAGGCAGTCGAACAGGGCTTGTTCATGCCAGTCCTGGTTGCTGGCTTCGGCCACAATCTGCTGGGCCAGCACGTCCAGCGGTGCCCGGGGGATGTGCAGTTGGTCCAGTTCGCCTTGGCGCACGCAGTCCAGCAGGGCCACGCATTCGATCAGGTCATCACGTGAGGTGGGGAACAGGCGCCCTTTGGGCACGCCGTCGACCTGGTGGCCGGCGCGGCCGACCCGTTGCAGGAAGGCGGCAATCGAACCCGGCGAGGCGATCTGGCACACCAGGTCGATATCGCCGATGTCGATGCCTAGTTCCAGCGACGCGGTGGCTACCAGCACTTGTAGTTGGCCGTTTTTCAAGCGTTGCTCGGCATCCAGGCGCAGCTCCTTGGACAGGCTGCCATGGTGCGCGGCGACCGCCTCCTTGCCCAACCGGTCGCTGAGGTGGCGGGTGATGCGCTCGGCAAGGCGCCGGGTGTTGACGAATATCAGCGTGGTGCGGTGTTCGCGGGCAAGGCTGGCCAGGCGGTCGTAGACCAGGCCCCAGACATCGGTGGCCATCACCGCGCCAAGTGGCACCGGCGGGACTTCGATGGCCAGGTCGCGTTGGCGCGCATGGCCGACATCGACAATGGCGCAGGGGCGCCCGCTACCGGTCAGAAACTGTGCCACCCGCTCGACCGGGCGTTGTGTGGCGGAAAGCCCGATACGCCGCAGTGGCCTTTTGCACAAGGCTTGCAGGCGTTCCAGGGTCAGCGCCAGGTGGGCCCCACGCTTGTTGCCGGCCAGGGCGTGGATTTCGTCGACGATTACCGTGTGCACGTTGCCCAGGCCTGCACGGCCTGAAGCAGAGCCCATCAACACGTACAGCGATTCGGGCGTTGTCACCAGGATGTGCGGGGCCAGTTTGCGCATGGCGCTGCGTTCTTTTTGCGGCGTATCGCCCGTGCGCACGGCCGTGGTGATGCGTGGGGCGTTCAGGCCTTGCTCTGCGAGGGCCTGGCTGATGCCTTCGAGCGGAGCTTGCAGGTTAAGGCGTATATCGTTGGACAAGGCCTTCAGCGGTGAAACGTAGATCACCTGGGTTTGTGGGGGCAGTTCGCCCTGCTGCTCGAGGCCCTGGCGGAACAGCTCGTCGAGCACGGTGAGGAACGCACTGAGGGTTTTGCCCGAGCCGGTCGGGGCGGCCAGCAGCATCGACTGGCCCGCATGGATCAACGGCCAGGCCTGGGCCTGGGCATCGGTGACCGTGGCGAAGTGGCGGCGGAACCAGGCGCTGACGGCGGGGTGGAACAGCTCCAGCACCGGGTGGTGTTTGGCGGGCAGGTTCATCAGTTGGTTATGGCGGGTGTGGGGCGGGTTGGCAAGGGGCCGTTCGTCTGGCAGGGCAGTCATGGCCTGTGCCGGCCTCTTCGCGGGCACGCCCGCTCCCACAGGTACTGCGCAGCTTTCAAAGCCTTCGGTAATCCTGTGGGAGCGGGCGTGCCCGCGAAAGGGCCGGTACAGGAAACACTGGCCTTGTCAGGCCAATCAACCCCATGGGATCCTCCCCGGCCAAATTTTTCAGCGAACCCAGCCCATGCCCAACACCATCCGCATCGCCGCCGCCCTGCTGATCGACCCTCAGGGCCGCACCCTGTTGGTACGCAAGCGTGGTACCGAGGCCTTCATGCAGCCAGGCGGCAAGATCGATGCCGGTGAAACGCCGGTGCAGGCGCTGGTGCGCGAACTGCACGAGGAACTGGGCCTGCACATCGACCCGGCCCAGGCCGTGCACCTGGGCCAGTTCAGTGCCCCGGCCGCGAACGAACCAGGCTTCGAGGTGCAGGCCGAACTGTTCCGTGTCCACAGCGCCGCAGCCGTGGTGCCGGCTGCGGAGATCGAAGAGGTGGTCTGGCTGGCCGCTGACCAGGCGCCCGTCATGCAACTGGCGCCGCTGACCCGCGACCTGATCCTGCCGCTGTACCGCCAGGCGGTCAGCGCACCGCGCTGACGCCGTCGAGGGTGGCGAACGAGGTGTCCTTGGCGGTCAGCAGGAAGTCGCGCATGTACGGCGCATCGAGCATGTCGGTGCGCACGGCAGCATAAAGGGTGGCAAACAGGCCTTTCTCACCCAGGCGCTTGCCCTTCACATAGCCGCGCGAGCTGTACTCGTGCAGCGCCCAGTGCGGCATGCCGCACACACCACGGCCGCTGGCCACCAACTGCATCATCATCACTGTCAGCTCCGAGGTTCTCACCGCGGCCGGCTCGATGTCGGCCGGCTCGAGGAAGCGGGTGAAGATGTCCAGGCGGTCGCGCTCCACGGGGTAAGTGATCAGCGTCTGGTCGAGCAGGTCCTGCGGCACGATGTACGGCTTGCTGGCCAGCGGGTGCTGGTTGGCCACCGCCAGCATCGCCTCATAGGTGAACAGTGGTACATAGGTGATGCCTGCCAGGTCCAGCGGGTCGGACGTCACCACCAGGTCAAGATCGCCGCGGGCCAGGGCCGGCAGCGGAGCAAAGGCAAACCCGGAGGCCAGGTCCAGCTCCACTTCCGGCCAGGCATCACGGAACTGGTCGATGGTTGGCATCAACCACTGGAAACAGCTGTGGCATTCGATGGCCATGTGCAGGCGGCCTGCGGTGCCACCGGCCAGGCGCGCGATGTCACGCTCGGCACCGCGCAGCAGCGGCAGGGTGGCATCGGCCAGTTGCAGCAGGCGCAGCCCGGCACTGGTGAAGCGTATCGGCTTGGTCTTGCGCACGAACAGCGGCAGGCCAAGGCGTTCTTCCAGCTCCTTGAACTGGTGCGACAACGCCGACTGGGTCAGATGCAAACGATCGGCGGCCTCTACCAGGCTGTCGGCCTCGCGCAAGGCATGAAGGGTTTTCAGGTGACGGATCTCCAGCACAGCTGACTCCGGGGTGTGGGATTGAACAAGCAGGGGATGAGTTGAGTTTCTCTCATGTTGCTACGGCTGTCGACTGGGCGTTCGGCCGCACCGCCTGGCGGGAGTCATGAAACTGTCACCGAACTGTGGCAGCGCGCCCGAACAGAATTCATCAGACTCGCGTTCTACTGGGGATCTGCATTCTGGTGTTTCTTTCATGCGGGCTTTTTGGCTTTTTCTTTTCTTCCTGATCAGCGTACCTGCGAGTTTTGCCGAACAGCGTTGTGACGCCCATGTTCCGGTACAGCGCGCCGACCTTGGCGCCGTCAGCCTGGTGTACCAGAGCGTCGGTGCCCCGCGTGACCCGGCTTTGTTGCTGGTCATGGGCCTGGGTGGGCAACTGATCCATTGGCCGGACGATGTGGTCGAGGCGTTGTGCCGCCAGGGCTTTCGGGTCATCCGTTATGACAACCGCGATGTAGGCCTGTCACGCTGGAACCAGGTGCCACCGTCGGCCAACCTCACGGTCGAGCTGTTGCGCTACAAGTTGGGCCTGCCGGTGGCGGCGCCCTATACGCTGACTGATATGGCCGATGACGGCTTGCGCCTGATGGACGCGCTGGGTGTACGCCAGTTTCATGTACTGGGCGTGAGCATGGGCGGCATGATCGCCCAGCACCTGGCAGCCATGGCACCCGAGCGTGTACGCAGCCTGACGTTGGTCATGTCCAGCTCAGGCGCGGCGGGGCTGCCGGCGCCGGATCCGGCGCTGGTGCAGTTGCTGGCCCGGCGCAGCGCGCCCAACCGCGAAGTGGCCATCGAGCAGCAGGCCGACCTGCTGGCGGCCTTGGGCAGCCCCGAAGTGCGGGACGACCGCGCGGCGTTGCTGCACCAGGCGGCGGTGGCTTACGACCGGGCGTTCAACCCTGACGGGGCCAAGCGCCAGATCATGGCGATACTGGCCGAGCCGAGCCGGGTCGAGCTATTGAACCAGTTGAGGGTGCCGACACTGGTGGTTCACGGCACGGCTGACCCGCTGCTGCCGGTGATGCATGGCGTGCATCTGGCGGCGCATATCCAGGGCAGCCAGCTGCGCTTGATCCCGGGCCTGGCGCACCGCTTTCAGGAGCCGTTCAAGGCGCCGTTGCTGGGGGCAGTGCTGCCTTACCTGCAGGCGCATCGGCAGGATGTCACGCATATCGCCGGGCTTTGAGCCGGCGGCGCCTGCTTCGCGGGCACGCCCGCTCCCACAGGGATAGCGCCAGCCTCGGATCGTGCGCGGTACCTGTGGGAGCGGGCGAGCCCGCGAAAAGGGTCACGCCGATGCCGGTCAGTGCATCCGCACCCACAAGGTAACCAGTACGGTCGCGGCCATCAGCCAGGCCACCGTGGCCAGTGCCAGCGAGGCCTCCAGGCGCAGCCGGTCGACCAGCACATACAGGGTTGCCAGGTACACGAAATACGGAATGATCGACCACATGCCGAACAGGATGGTGGTCTTCAGGTCGGCAATGCTGCGCCCCTTGCCCACGATGTAGTGGGCAATCAGGGCAAAGGTCGGGAACAGGGGTACCAGGCCGGCTATGTAGTAATTCCGTGTCTTTGACAGCACTGCCAGCAGCAGCACCACGCCAGCGCCCAAGGCAGCTTTGAATACCAGGTCCACGTTGTCTTTCCAGTTTGGGTTGAGGTCAGCCGAGGCCGTATTTCTTTACTTTGTCGAACAGGGTGGTCTTGGCCATGCCCAGTTCCTGGCTGGCCTGGCTCAAGTTGCCACCGGTGCGCTGCAGGGCATCGCTGAGCAGGTTGCGCTCGAATGCCTCCACTGCCTCGGCAAAGCCCAGCCCCTGGCTGGCGCCGCCGCTGGGGCCTTTCTTGAATGCTGGCAGGCCGAGTGCATAGCGTTCGGCCACGTTGCGCAGCTCGCGCACATTACCCGGCCAGTCGTGGGCCATAAGCCGAGACAGGGTCTGGCTGTCCAGCGTCGGTGTTTCCCGGTCGAAGCGCAGGGCTGATTGCTGCAGGAAGTGCTCGAACAATTGCAGGATGTCTTCGCGTCGCTCGCGCAGCGGCGGCAATTCCAGAGTCACCACATTCAGCCGGTAGTACAGGTCGCTGCGGAACTGGCCGCTCTGGCCCATGCTGTCCAGGTCGGCTTTGGTCGCGGCGATCACCCGGCAATCCACCGGGATGCTCTGGTTCGAGCCCAGGCGCTCCAACGTGCGCTCCTGCAGCACGCGCAACAGCTTGATCTGCAGGTTGATCGGCATGCTCTCCACCTCATCGAGGAACAGCGTGCCGCCGTTGGCGTGCTCGATCTTGCCGATACGGCGTTTGCCGGCGCCAGTGAAAGCGTTGGCCTCATGCCCGAATATTTCGCTTTCGAACAGGTTTTCCGGCAGGCCGCCACAGTTCAGTGCGACGAAGGGTTGGCCCTGCCGGCGGCTGAAGTCATGCAGGCAGCGGGCGACCAGTTCCTTGCCGGTACCCGTCTCGCCTTCAATCAGCACGTTTGCCGAGGTATCGGCGACGTTGGCGATCAATTCGCGCAGGTGTTCCATGGCCGCCGAGCGACCGATGATCCGCCCCTCCAGGCTGCTCTGTTCGCTCAGCTGACGGCGCAGGGCCACCACCTCGCGTGACAGCCCACGCTGTTCGAGGGCGCGGCGCACCACGTCGACCAGACGCTCCGGGGAGAACGGTTTTTCCATGAAGTCGTAGGCGCCATTGCGCATGGCGCCGACCGCCATGTCGATATCACCGTGGCCGGTGATCAACACCACCGGCAAGCTGCGGTCCCGGGCCTTGAGGCGGTTGAGCAGCTCCAGGCCATCGATGCCCGGCAGGCGGATATCGCTGACGACGATGCCGGCGAAATCCTCGCCGATGCGTTCCAGCGCTTGTTCAGCGCTGCCCACGCCCTCGCAGGCGATGTCCTCAAGGGCCAGTGCCTGCTGGCAGCCGAGCAGCACATGCGGGTCGTCTTCGACGATCAGGACGGTAAGAGGCGCTTGGTTCATGGGTGCTCTGCCGATTCGCTAGGAGGTGAAACCAGGGGCAGGGCCAGGACGAAGGCCGTGCCGCCGGTGGCGGGGTGCTCGACGTTGAGGCTGCCCTTGGCGGCGGCGGCGAGGCTCGCAGACAGGGTCAGGCCCAGGCCCAGGCCATGTTCGCCCGGTTTGGTGGTGAAGAAAGGTTCGAACAGGTGCTTGCGCGCCTCGGCGTCGATGCCGTGGCCATTGTCGCGCACCTGCAAACGGTACTTGTCGCCCTGCAGCTCGCCTTCCAGCCATAGCTCGGGCAACGGTTGCGTGGCCATGGCATCGAGGGCATTGCCGATCAGGTTGACCAGAATCTGCTCAAGGCGGGTCTGGTCGATGGCCAGTTGCTGGTCCTCGAACTGGTGGTGCAACTGCAAATGGCAGGCACTGATGCGGTTGGCCAGTACCTGCAAGGTGGCCTCCACCGCCTTGGCCAGCGAGGCCTGGCCGCTGTCGTCGCCACGCCGGGCGAACGAGCGCAGGCTGGCGGTAATACGGCCCATGCGGTCGATCAGGTCGTTCATGGTGCGCAGGTTGGCGCTGGCGGTTTCCAGCGCCCCGCGCTCGAGGAAACGCACGGTGTTGCCAGATAGCGTGCGCAGCGCGGCCAGCGGCTGGTTCAGCTCATGGGCAATGCTGGTGGACATCTGCCCGATGGCGGCCAGCTTGCCAGCCTGCACCAGCTCGTCCTGGGCGTGGCGCAAGGTTTGCTCGGCATGCCGGCGCTCGCGAATCTGGCCTTTCAGGCGCTCGTTGCTGGCACGCAGGTCGGCTGTACGTTCGGTAATCCGCCGCTCCAGCTGGCTGTTGGCTTCCTCAAGGGCTTCACGGGCTGCCAGGCGAGTGGCAATGACCTTGCGCCGTTCGTTCCAGGCGATGCCGAGAATTGCCAGCAGGGCAAAGGCCACGCCCACCAGGATACCCTGCACCATGGATTCGCGGCGCAGGTCCTGCAGGGGCGTCAGCAGGGTGAAATGCCAAGGGGTATCCACCAGGCGACGGGTCTGGGCCAGGTAGGAAACCTCGTGGGGTTTGCCCGTTGCGGTTTCGCTGTTGGCCGGGAAGGTGAGTTTTTCCACGCCATCGGCCAGGGTTTCCCGGGCCAGTGGCTGCAGCTCGTTGAGCGGCCACCAGTAGTACTGCAGGCTGCGCGCCAGGCGCTCCTTGATTTGCGGGGTGAGCGGGCGCACCGACTTCAGGCGCCGGGCCGGGTCGCTGGAAAGGATGATGATGCCGTTCTCGTCGCTGACGAACGCCTCCAGGCGGGCACGCTGCCAGCGCTCTTCAAGGGTGTCCAGGCGCACCTTGATGACTGCCACGCCAATGATCTTGCCGTGTTCTTCCAGGCCATGGGCCAGGTAGTAGCCGGCTTCGCCAGTGGTGCTGCCGATGCCGTAGAAGCGCCCTGGCTCGCCGCGCACGGCGGTCTGGAAGTAGGCGCGAAATGACAGGTCTTCACCGAGGAACGAGTCGGCGTCGCGCCAGTTGCTGGTTGCCTGGACGCGGCCATTGGTGTCGAGGACGAAGATGGCCCGGCTGCGGCTGCGCCGGTTCAGGCCTTCAAGGTATTCGTTGACGGTTTGCCGTGAGCCGCCATCAGGGTCGGTCAGCAGGTGCGAGACGCTGTCTTCCAGCTCCAGCAGGCTCGGCAGGTAGGTGTATTTGCTGATTTCGCTTTCGACCGTGCGCGCGTGCAGCTCCAGTTGGCGCTCGCCATTTTCGCTGAGCGTGCGAATACCGTTGCTCTCGCTGACCAGGTAGCCAGCCAACCCCAAACCGACCATCAGCAGGATGATCAGGGGCGGCAACAGCAATTGGCGGAGCAGGCGGGAATTCACGGCAGGCTTGGCAGGGAGAAGAAGCGAAGGGTCGCATTTCATCACAGTGGCCTTGTCACGACCAGCGCCAGCTGCCCGAAAGGGCAGCGGCACCGACCGGTTCAGTGAGGCAAAATCAGTGTTGCAGGATCTTGCTGAGGAAGTGCTGGGTACGTTCGTGGCGGGCCGACGGGTTGCCGAAGAAGTCTTCCTTCTGGCAGTCCTCGATGATGTTGCCCTTGTCCATGAAGATGACGCGGTTGGCCACTTTACGGGCAAAGCCCATTTCGTGGGTCACGCACATCATGGTCATGCCTTCGTGGGCCAGTTCGACCATTACGTCCAGTACTTCGTTGACCATTTCCGGGTCCAGGGCCGAGGTCGGTTCGTCGAACAGCATGACGATCGGGTCCATCGACAGGGCGCGGGCGATGGCTACACGCTGCTGCTGGCCACCGGACAGCTGGCCGGGGTGCTTCTTGGCGTGGGCGCCGAGGCCGACGCGGTCGAGCAGGGCCAGGCCCTTCTTGGTCGCTTCCGCCTCGCTACGGCCAAGCACCTTGCGCTGGGCGATGGTCAGGTTTTCGGTGATGGACAGGTGGGGGAACAGTTCGAAGTGCTGGAACACCATGCCAACCCGCGAGCGCAGCTTGGGCAGGTTGGTCTTCGGGTCGGCAATCGAGGTGCCATCGACCACGATGTCGCCTTTCTGGAACGGTTCCAGGGCGT
The DNA here is from genome assembly GCF_050280665.1 of Pseudomonas sp. NPDC089547. Classification (NCBI taxonomy): domain Bacteria; kingdom Pseudomonadati; phylum Pseudomonadota; class Gammaproteobacteria; order Pseudomonadales; family Pseudomonadaceae; genus Pseudomonas; species Pseudomonas sp. NPDC089547. The sequence goes on from NZ_JBNNVS010000003.1 coordinate 165,352, forward strand.
TGACGCACTTGATCAGGGTGGACTTGCCCGAACCCGAAGGGCCACAGACCACCACCACTTCACCCTTCTTGACCTCGGTGCTGCAGTCGGTCAGTACCTGGAAGTCCCCGTACCACTTGTTGACGTTCTTGATGGAAATCATACGGTGATCCTTTTTTGCAGGCGCTTGACCAGCCACGAAGCGGAGAAGCTGATGAGGAAGTACACGACACCGGCGAAGATCAGGAACTCATGTGAGCGCCCGATGATGTCGCCGTTGGAGCGTGCCGAGTTGAGGAAGTCCACCAGGCCCACGGTGTACACCAGCGAGGTGTCCTGGAACAGGATGATGCTCTGCTGCAGCAGCAGCGGGGTCATCTTGCGGAAGGCCTGGGGCAGGATGATCAGGCGCATGGTCTGGCCGTAGGTCATGCCCAGTGCCTGTGCAGCGCCCATCTGGCCCTTGGAAATCGACTGCACGCCGGCGCGGACGATTTCGCAGAAGTACGCAGCCTCGAACATCATGAACGCCACCACGCACGAGGTGAAGGCACCCACCGGGGTGTCCTCGCCGGTGATCCAGCGCAGCACGAATGGCACCGCCAGGTAGAACCAGGTGATCACCAGCAGCAGCGGGATGGAGCGGAAGTAGTTGACGTAGGCGCCGGCCACGCGCGACAGCAGCTTGCTCGACGACAAGCGCATCAGGGCCAGGATGGTGCCCAGCACGATACCGCCTACCACGCCCATGACCATCAGTTGCAGGGTCATGACCATGCCTTCCCACAGGGCCGGCAGCGCAGGGATGATTTCGCTGAAGTCCATTTCCATTTATTTGCCCCCCACGGAAATCAGGCCAGGCACGGCGACTTTCTTCTCGACCATGCGCATCAGCAGCATCAGGCCCATGTTCAGGGTGAAGTAGATCAGCGTGGCCAGGGTGAACGCCTCGAACAGGTTGGCCGAGAACTCAGCGGTCTGTTTGGTCTGCGCCAGCAGCTCCATCAGGCCGATCAGCGACGCCACCGAGGAGTTCTTGAACACGTTGAGGAACTCGGAGGTGAGCGGCGGGATGATGATCCGGTAAGCCTGCGGAAGCAGCACATTGGTATAGATTTGGGGCAGGCTGAAGCCCATGGCGCGTGCAGCGGCTTCCTGGCCTTTGGGCAGCGCCTGGATACCGGTACGCACCTGTTCGCAGACGCGGGCGGCGGTGAACAGGCCAAGGCAGATGACCACGCTGATCAGTGCCGAGGTAGTCGGATTGAGGTCTTGCTTGAACCATTCCTGCAGGCCCTCAGGCAGCAGGTCCGGCACCAGGAAGTACCAGATGAACAGCTGCACCAGCAGCGGCACGTTGCGGAACAGCTCCACGTAGGCGGTGGCGATACCGGATACCACGCGGTTTGGCACGGTACGCATGACGCCGAGCACCGAGCCCAGCAGCAAGGCGATGATCCAGGCGGAAATGGCGATGGCGATGGTCCAGCCCAGACCGGTGACATACCAGTCCAGATAAGTCTCGCTGCCCACGCCGGTGGACTTGAAGAACACGCCCCAGTCCCAGTTGTAATTCATCGGGATTTCCCCTCAGACGGTTGTTTCACGGGCACCTTCCAACATCCGAGGGCGTTAAGCCCTCGGATGAAAGGTTAGACACTAACGGGTGGCCTGCAGGTTTAATTCGCGCTTTGCAGCGCCGCAGGCCACAGGCTGGGGGTCAGGACTTCTTCTCGTCCGCCGCCTTGTCGGTCGGCTCGGCGATCAGTTTCTTCAGCTCGTCGCTCATCTTGAACTGCAGGTTCAGGCCCTTTGGCGGGATCGGCTGCTGGAACCACTTGTCGTAGCTCTTCTGCACTTCGCCCGACTTGTAGTAGGCAACGATGGCGTCATCGACCGCCTTCTTGAAGGCTGCGTCATCCTTGCGCACCATGCAGCCGTAGATTTCGTACGACTGTGGGGTGCCAGTGATGACCCAGTCCGACGGTTTGCGTGCCTTGGCCATTTCACCGGCGAGCAGGGCGTCGTCCATCATGAAGGCTACGGCGCGGCCGCTTTCGAGCATGTTGAAGGCTTCACCGTGGTCCTTGGCGGAAATCACGTTCATCTTCATCTGCTTGTCGGCATTCATCGCCTTGAGCAGGCGCTCGGAGGTGGTGCCGGCGGTGGTCACCACGTTCTTGCCGGCCAGGTCCGGGAAGTCTTTGTACGCAGGTTGACCGTCCTTGACCTTGGTCAGCAGACGGGTACCGACTTCAAAGATGCCCACGGTGAAACCGACTTGCTGCTGGCGCTCGACGTTGTTGGTGGTGGAGCCGCACTCCAGGTCGACGGTGCCGTTCTGCACCAGCGGGATGCGGGTCTGGGAGGTGACCAGGTTGTAACGGACCTTGATGTCCGTACCCAGTTGCTTCTTCAGGGCGTCGACGACAGCCAGCTGGATGTCATGCGAGTAGCCCACGGGCTCGGGTTTGCCGGCCAGGTAGGAAAACGGGATGGAGGAGTCGCGGTGGCCCAGGGTGATGGTGCCCGAATCCTTGATCTTCTTCAGGGTGCCGGTCAGTTCTTCGGCCATGGCCGGCGAAGCGATCACAGCGGCCGCGATGGCGGCGCCCAGCAATTGACGAACGATACGCATCAAATTTTCCTCGACGTGTTTGTTTTTTTTATGGAGCCGTTGGCGGACTCTTTCGTTCAACGAATACAGCAAGAAGCGAGTGCATTCGGCTACCAAGTGTAGAGCATGACTCGTGCCAAGCCATGGTGTCGACCTTAAAGGCGCATGGTGACGCGGCTTTGACAGTTTCAGGTTGTGTCGCGAGCGTTCGTAAAGCCGAATGAATTGCACAAGATGCAATCGGCAATCCGAACGGTTTGCTCTGGCTGGGTGGCGGCGGCAGGAAGGGTGGCAGCTATGCAGTGCGTCCAGGGGGCGGGAGGGTGGTGTGCTGGCGTTTCTATCCACAGAGATGCCGACATGACTGATGCACTAGCCAACCCCGAATCCATCGACAGCCTGATCGCCCAACGTGTGCCAGGCTGGCTGGTCGACCATGCCAACCCTGACCGGCTTCAGGCGCTGCGCCGGGCGCTACGCCGACAGGCGCACAATACGCGCAGCCTGGAACGCGTGCTGGGCGCCATCCCTCCCCTGGATACCTTCGTCGCAGACTTGCTTGATGATGCCCTGCGCAGGGCAGGCATTGCCCACCCCGATGTGCGTCAGAGCAAAGTGCGGGTCTCGCAACGCTTGGTGCTGCCGACCGGATCGCCCGTGCTGCCGCAACCCATGTTCGTCCGGCGCTCCAAGCGTTCTTTGCTGGAAGCGGCACTGCACAACTTTCACCGCAGCGAAACGCGGCCCGCACCGCACCGCAGGGGCGACCTGATTGACCGTAACGGTCGCCGCCTGCCGTTGGGCCTGGAGGCTTTTGCCGGGGTGTGTCGCGAAGTGGACGCTGGTCGCCGTTATCAGGAAGCGTTGAAAGAACACCTTGAACCGCCCAGTGCGTCAGGGGAGGCGCAAGGCGACGCGACCGCGCGGCTGAATACGTTGATCCAGGAATGTTTTCGTAACAATTTTGAGGTGGCCGTGCGTATAGCGGCGCTGAAACGTGACCTTGATGAGCGCGCCTTCCTGCTGATGCTGCCGATCATGGCCGAGCAACCGGTGGTGCCCGCACTTGAAGCCAGCGTGGTGCCGCGTCAGCTGTATCTGATGGGGCGGCGCATCTTCGGGGTTTTGACCCTGGAGCTGCGGCCTGCGCCTGACCAGCCCGTGGAGGCGGTGATTCTGTGGATACCAGACGATCCACAAACCCCCGTATCGTGCCATGCCAGTTGGGCCGCGCTGAACCGCTGGCTGGGGCTGCGTTTTCTCGACCCTGCCTACCGCAGGTTCTTTGCGCGCTTCATCGCCGAGCGCGATCGTATCAACTTCTACCGGGTGCTGGCCGCGCGCGTCGACCAGGCCCCGGCCGCCAGCGTGGAGCTTGATGCCAGGGACGCACCGATCGCCATGCCAATCTTCGAGTACCTGCGCAAGCAATACGTGGACAAGCGTATCGACGATGCCATGGTGCTCGCAGTGCCTACTGGCGTGGAAGACGAAGCCGACCGCAATGCACGGCTGCAGGGTTACCTCGAACTGGGCCTGAACGTGCTGAACCTGGCAGGCTTTTTTGTGCCGGGCCTTGGCGAGGTGATGCTTGTGGCCAATGTGCTGCAGATTGCCGACGAGGTTTACGAAGGCTACCAGGACTGGCGTATCGGTGATCGTGAAGGGGCAATGGATCATCTTTTCAATGTTGCCGAGAACGTGGTGATTGGTGCTTTGATCGCCAAGGGCAGTCAGCTTGGCCAGCGGGCGCTGGAGCGCGTTGCCTTCGTCGATGGACTGGTGCCGGTGCAGGCATCGGCCGGTCACACCAGGTTGATGGCGGCGGACCTGCCCGGTTACCACGCCCAACCCCGGCCAGGCTCAGGGGGTAGTGAATGGGTGTGGCGGGTGAATGAGCGTCACTACAGGGTTATCGATGAGCCGAAAGAGGGGGCGTCGAGAATCCAGCATCCTGGCCGTTCCAACGCGTATCAGCCGTTGATCGAGGCCAACGGCAGTGGTGGGTGGCGGCACGAGCTGGAAGCGCCTCAGCTGTGGAGCGGGCGGGCAAACCTGGTGCGACGCTTCAGTGCGCGGCTGTCTGAACTCCCGGATGCCACCTGTGAGTACCTGTTGCAGGTGACCGGCCTCAGCGAGGCGCAGCTGCGCCGCCTGCACGTGGAGAACGTGGAAGCCCCTGCGCGTTTGCTGGATGCCTTGGAGCTCAAGCACGTGCACGACCTGCATCCGGACCTGAGCGCGCCGGCCGTTGCGCAGCATGTAGCGGCGCGGCAAACGCAACCGAACGCCAGTGAACGCCTGTTGCAGCGTGCGTTTCCAGGCTTGTCGACGCGCGCCACGCAGGAAGTGCTGCAGCAAAGTACTGGCGCGCAGCTCGACATGATGGGCGAGCTGCGGCGCATCCCCTTGGCCGTGGCGGAGCGCGCGCGCTGGATGTTGCGTGAAAGCCGGTTGGACAAGGCCTGCGCTGGTTTGCAACTGCCGCGTTGTGTAAACCCCGATACCGAGCGCTTGGCGCTGGGTTTGCTGGAGCGCCTGAATACCTGGCCTGACAGCCTGCGGGTAGAGCTGCGCGAAACCAGCCCCAACGGCCGGGTGCTGGCCAGTGCAGGCCGCGACGGCGCCGGGCATGTGCGCTGCATCCTGCGCACCGGCAGTGAATACAGGGTTGTCGAGCCACCCGTAACGGGGACATTCATGCAAGCCCTGCTGGCCACCTTGAGCGATGAGCAGAAGTCGGCACTGGGTGATGCGATAGTCACGCCCGCCGCCTTGGGCGAGCGTTTGGCCGAAGCCGCCTCGCAGAACCGTACACAGGCAGCCGAACTCTGCGCCATGGTGCGCCTGGGCGAGGGGCTGCGCCCACCGCGCCGGCTAGGGGACGGGCGCCTCGGCTATACCCTCAGCGGTGGCCAAGGCAGTAGCCGTAGGGCTATCGCCCGGGGAATTCATCAGATTTTTCCCACCTTGGAAGAGGGCGAGCTGGACGCCTATCTGCTGGACCTGATGAGCCGGAGGGTGGGCTTGTGGGCGCACTACAGCCAACTCAGGGATCAGCTGGCGGGTTTACGCGCCAGCCTTCGGCAGTGGCGGCGTGACACGGGCAACCCACTGGAGGCCATGCGTCGTCGACGGGTTGCCACCGCATTGCGACGCAGTTGGCGGCGCAAGATCACCGATCTGGGCGGTGACTATGTGCTGGTGATTGACGGTGAGCGAGTCGGCAGCCTGCCTGACCTGCCCCCCGGCGTACGCTATGACCATGTGCGGCGCCTGGTGCTACGTGACCTGGGGCTGCAGGAAATCTCTTCCGACTTTCTCCAGCGTTTCCCCAACCTTGTGGAGCTGGACCTCTCCGGCAACCGTTTGACCACGGTTCCCCAGGGCATCGAACAGATGCAGAGACTGCGTCGGTTACACCTGCAAGGTAACAGGGTGGTGCTCGATGCCCCTGGAGAACTGCGCTTGACCCGGCTCGATTCACTGCAGCAACTGGACCTGAGCCATAATCCGCTGGGTCGTGCCCCGGTTCTGACCCGCCTTGCCCACCTGCGTGAAGTGAACTTGCGATGGGTCGGCCTTTCGGAATTTCCCGATCGGGTGTCATTTCGCGCCACTGTCGACCTGCGCAACAACCGTATCCGGGAACTGCGTCAGGAGCTGCGTCAGTTACGCCTGCAGATAGGCCAGATGTCATTGCATGACAACCCGTTGGGCGAAGCTGATGAGGCCTTGCTGGACGAAGCCCGTGGCGTAACAGCAGGGCAGCGTGGCTCTTCCACCGTGCGGCATCAGCCGCTCACGGACGAGCTGTTCGACACCTGGGCTGGCATGGCGACGGGCACGGAGCGCGATCGCCAACTGGCTACTTGGCAGGACCTGCGGCAGGAACCTCAGTCCATCGGCCTGTTCCGCTTTCTTGCCGACTTCGCCAGCGCGGATGATTTCGAGCGTCACCCCGGGCATTACCGTACCCGTATCTGGCGGATAATGGAGGCCTGCCGGCACCATGAGCAGTTGCGGCAGCGGCTTTTCCTGGAGGCGTCTGGACCACGTACGTGTGAAGACAGGATGCTGTTCCTGCTCGAACAACTGGAACTCGGCGTGACGGTGGAGCGTGCGCTGGAGGACGCGCTGCCTGCACAGCGGGAAGCCCGCCTGCTAGGCCTGGCGCGTGGCCTGTACCGCCTGGATGAGGTCGACCGGCTTGCTACGTTGCACATTCAGCGTATGCATGCCGAGCAGCTCGTATTGGTCGACGAAATCGAGGTGAGGCTGTTCTATCGCCTGCGGCTCTCACGTGCACTCGGCTTGCCAGTCGAGAGTGATGACATGCACTACCCGGGCTTTGCCAATGTTACCCCCCGTGACCTGTTACGGGTTCAGGACCAGGTGCTGGAGGCTGAAAATACCGATACGTTGATTGCCTCGCTGTCGCAACGGCCATTCTGGGAGCAGCATGCACGAGAGGCCTACGCGCAGCGTTTCGAAGAAGCCCTGCAGCCATTGCAGGCGCGTCTGGAGTCACTGCAGGCCCAGGCGGACGAAAACGTGATCGATGAGTGGCAATACCTGCAGCGGTGTCAAGCGTTGAAGGCCGATTACGAACAGGCTGAGCGTGCATTGATTGCACGTTTGGCGCGGGAAGCCTACCAGCGGTGGTTGCACAACAACCGCTGAGGCTTCCCTGTGCGGGGGTAGTCAGGCAGCGCGGCTGTCTGCGCGCGCCTTGCTGGCGCGTTGCAGGTAGCCCAGCAGTACCTGTTGCTCCTGTGCGGTCAGCGACAAGCCGAGTTTGCTGCGACGCCACAGAATGTCATCGGGGTGTTCGGCCCATTCTTCCTGAATGAGGTAATCGACCTCCCGGGCGAAGAGGCCGGCGCCAATCGCCTGGCCCAGGTCTTCGGGGCCGTGGACACCGTCCAGCAGGCGCCACACACGGCTGCCGTAGGCCAGTACCCAGCGTTTGGCGATATCTGCCGGGAGCCAGCCACAGCGTGCCTGCACCGCATCGGTCAATGCCTGCACGGTGGTCATGTTCTCGCCACCCGGCAGGGGCGCCGTGGCCGTCCAGCTGTCGCGCATCTGCGGGAAGAATGGCTTGAGTTCCGCCATCGCCGACTCGGCCAGCTTGCGGTAGGTGGTCAGCTTGCCACCGAACACAGACAGCAACGGCGCCTGGCTGTCGCTAGCGGACAGCGCCAGGGTGTAGTCACGGGTAACGGCGGACGGGTTGTCCGACTCATCGTTACACAGGGGGCGAACACCGGAGTACGTGTGCAGGATGTCGCTGCGGCTGAGAGGTTGGTTGAAGTGCGCGTTGACTACGTTCAGCAGGTAGTCGGTTTCCTGATCGGTGATTGCAACCTTGGCCGGGTCGCCGCTGTATTCCCGATCGGTAGTGCCGATCAGGGTAAAACGCTCCAGGTAGGGGATGCAGAAGACGATTCGCTGGTCCTCGTTCTGCAGGATATAGGCGTGTTCGCCTTCATACAGGCGCGGCACGATCAGGTGGCTACCCTGGATCAGGCGGATGCCATACGGTGCGTCGAGCTTGAGGTCGTCCTTGATGAAACTGGCAACCCAAGGGCCGGCAGCATTGACCAGGGCGCGGGCCTGAATGGTCTGTAAGGTGCCATCGGCATGTTGCAGTTCGACTCGCCACAGGCCGTCGATACGCTCGGCGCGCAGGCAGCGGGTGCGGGTGTGGAGGTGCGCGCCATGTTCACGGGCAGCCATGGCGTTGAGTACCACCAGGCGGGCGTCGTCGACGGCGCAGTCAGCGTACTCGAAACCACGGGTGATCGAAGGTTTCAGCGGATACCCCGGGCCAAAGCGCAGGCTGCGCGAGGCACCCAGGCGCTTGCGCTTGCCCAGATGGTCGTACAGGAACAGGCCGGCGCGAATCATCCAGGCCGGGCGCAGGTGTGGGCGGTGTGGCAGCACGAAGCGCATTGGTTTAACGATGTGCGGGGCCTTGGCCAACAACACTTCGCGCTCGGCCAGTGCCTCGCGGACCAAGCGGAACTCGTAATGCTCCAGGTAACGCAGGCCACCGTGGATCAGCTTGCTGCTGGCCGAAGAGGTGTGCTGGGCCAGATCGTCCTTTTCGCAAAGGAAAACCTTCAGGCCACGACCCGCGGCGTCGGCAGCGATGCCCACGCCATTGATGCCACCGCCAATCACGGCGAGGTCATAGCAGTCGGCGAGTGGTGGCTGGGACGAAACGGGCTGGGACACGGGCAAGGCCTCCTGAGGCTGGCAGCATCGAATATGAACATCGATGTTCGTTTGCGAAAATACTAGCGCAACAGAAGGCCGGTCGCCAGTCAGTCTTTATAGAAAAAACTGATCAGATGACAATAAAGTGAACATTATCGAAAATCACGGGCCGCCAGACGGCCCGTTTGCTGCTCAAACCACGTCGAGGCGTATCTTGTACTGGTTGAGCAACTGGGTGAGGGTGGGGGTGGGCGCCTGGTCGGTCACCAGGCAGTCGACCAGGCTGATGGAGCCCAGGCGCACCATGGCATTGCGCCCGAATTTGCTGGAGTCGGCAGCGAGGATCACTTGCCGGGCATTGGCGATGATCGCCTGGGATACCCGCACCTCCTGATAGTCGAAGTCGAGCAGGCTGCCGTCCTCGTCAATACCGCTAATCCCCACCAGGGCGAAATCGACCTTGAACTGGTTGATGAAGTCGACGCTGGCCTGGCCCACCACACCACCGTCGCGGCGCACCGTGCCACCCGCCACCAGCACTTCGAAATCGTCCTTGGCGGCCAGGATTGCAGCCACGTGCAAATTGTTGGTGATGACCTTCAGGTGGTTGTGGTTAAGCAGTGCACGGGCGATGGATTCAGTGGTGGTGCCGATGTTGATGAACACCGAGGCATGATCGGGAATCTGTCGGGCCACGGCTTCGGCGATGCGTTGCTTTTCGTCGCGCATCTGGTCGGCACGCATCGCGTAGGCAGTGTTTTCGATGCTCGAATCGTAAGCCGCGCCGCCGTGGTAACGGCGTAGCAGATTGAGCTCGGCAAGCTGGTTGATGTCACGACGGATGGTTTGCGGTGTCACGACGAACAGCTGCGCCATTTCTTCGATACTGACATAACCGCGCTCGCGCACCAGTTCGAGGATTTGTTGTTGGCGGGGGGGCAGATTCATGGGCGGTCCTTTGGGGCTGCCGGACAAATTCTGCAATGATGCCGTAGGAAGAGGATGACGGCCAGTGGACCATGGTGCATTCGCGCAGGGTTGTTGTGGGAGCGGCCTTGCGTCGCGAAAGGGCTGCAAAGCAGCCCCAGCAACATTTGTCATGACGCGAAAATCCCGGGGCCGCTTTGCGGCCCTTTCGCGACGCAAGGCCGCTCCCACAGGTACCGCCCGTCGTCATGCAGGCTTTACGCCTCGTGATCTTCCCAGTCACGGGTACGTTCGACGGCCTTCTTCCAGCCGGCATACAGCTTCTCTTTTTGCGTTTCATCCAGTTGTGGGCTGAACTCGCGCTCGATGATTGCCTTGTCCCGCAGTTCGTCCAGCCCGCTCCAGAAGCCACAAGCCAGGCCGGCCAGGTAAGCGGCGCCCAGGGCTGTGGTCTCGCGCATTTTCGGGCGCTCGACGCAGGTACCCAGGATGTCGGCCTGGAATTGCATGAGGAAGTTGTTGGCCACCGCGCCACCGTCCACGCGCAGCTCGGACAGGCGCTGGCCACAGTCCTGCTGCATGGCATCGAGCACGTCGCGGGTCTGGTAGGCGATCGACTCCAGCGCGGCGCGGATGATGTGGTCCACTTTCACGCCACGGGTGAGGCCGAACAGCGCACCGCGGGCATACGGGTCCCAGTATGGCGCCCCCAGGCCGGTGAAGGCGGGTACCAGGTATACGCCATTGCTGTCCTTGACCTTGCTGGCAAAGTATTCGGTATCCAGCGCGTCGTTGACGATCTTCAGCTCGTCGCGCAGCCACTGTACGGTGGAACCACCGTTGAACACCGCACCTTCCAGTGCATAGGCCACTTCGCCGCGTGGGCCGCAAGCGATGGTGGTGAGCAGGCCGTGGGACGACTTCACCGCTTGGGCGCCAGTGTTCATCAGCAGGAAGCAACCGGTGCCATAGGTGTTCTTGGCCTGGCCCGGCTCCACGCACATCTGGCCGAACAGCGCCGATTGCTGGTCACCTGCGATACCGGCGATGGCAATGCCGCTCTTGGTGTGGCCGTAAACCTCGGAGGAAGGGCGAACCTCGGGCAGCATCTGCCGCGGGATACCCAGGATTTCCAGCAGCTTGTCGTCCCACTGCAGGTTATGGATGTTGAACATCAGCGTGCGCGAGGCGTTGGTGTAGTCGGTGACGTGCACCTTGCCGCCGGAAAACTTCCAGATCAGCCAGGTATCGATGGTGCCGAACAGCAGTTCGCCGCGCTCGGCGCGTTCACGGGCACCTTCGACGTTGTCGAGGATCCACTTCAGCTTGGTGCCGGAGAAGTACGGGTCGGTGACCAGGCCGGTGGTTTCGCGAATGTAGTCCTCATGGCCGTCACGCTTGAGCTGGGCACAGATTTCGGTACTGCGGCGGCACTGCCAGACGACGGCGTTGTACACCGGGCGGCCGGTTTCCTTGTCCCACACCACGGTGGTTTCACGCTGGTTGGTGATACCGATTGCGGCAACCTGGGCGTGGCTGATGCCAGCCTGGGCCAAGGCCTCGACCATGGTCGCGCTCTGTGTGGCGAAGATTTCCATCGGGTCGTGTTCAACCCAGCCCGCCTGCGGGTAGTGCTGGGCGAACTCGCGCTGGGAGGTACCCACCACATTGGCATCGCGGTCGAAAATGATGGCCCGCGAACTGGTGGTGCCCTGGTCCAGGGCGATGATGTAGTTCTTATCCTGGGTGTCTGTCATGGTCGTAGGCCTTGCAAAAATAGGGGTCAGGGCTGGGCGTGATGCCGGCATCAATTGACTTGAGTATCGCCCTGGCGGTTGTCATTTGTCTCAGGGTTCGCGGTAGGCGCCATCGGCAGGTTGCGGGCAATCAGGCCGCGATAGGTCGCGGCGCCCAGGCAAGCGCCAAGGATCGGTGCCAGTACCGGAACCAGGAAATAAGGAATGTCTCGCCCGCCAGTGAAGGCGATTTCGCCCCAACCGGCCAGGAAGGTCATGAGTTTTGGCCCGAAATCGCGGGCAGGGTTCATGGCAAAGCCGGTCAGCGGGCCCATGGCGCTGCCGATCACGGCGATCAGCAGGCCGATCAGCAGGGGTGCCATGGCGCCGCGGGGCAAGCCGTTGTTGTCGTCGGTCAGGGCCATGATCACCGCCATCAGGATGGCAGTGATCACCACTTCAACCAGAAACGCCTGGCCGGTGGACAGTGAAGGGTGTGGGTAGGTGGAGAACACCGAGGCCAGTTCCAGGCTGGCTTCGCTACCGCGCAACATGGCGTGGGCCTGTTCGAAATCGAAGAACAGGCTGCTGTACAAGGTGTACACGAGGGCAGCGCCACAGAACGCACCGCATACCTGGGCCAGCATGTAGAAAGGCAGCTTGCGTTTGTCAAAACCGGCGAACAGGGTGAGGGCGATGCTGACGGCCGGGTTCAGGTGTGCACCGGAAATGCCGGCAGTGAGGTAGATGGCCATGCTTACGCCGACGCCCCAGATGATGCTGATTTCCCACAGGCCGAAGCTGGCGCCAGCGACCTTGAGCGCGGCAACACAGCCGGTACCGAAGAAGATCAGCAGTGCGGTGCCGAGGAACTCGGCCAGGCATTGGCTGGACAGCGTGGGTTGGCGTAGAGCAGTCGTCATGTATGACCTCGTTTTTTTTGTTGTGAGGCGCGTGGCGCTCGACAGCAAAGCCCGGTGCCGATCCCCATTGACCCCGGGCAGATACAGGAAACGCACCTTAAAAGTGCGCCATTTGTTCAGAAGCGAAAAAATATAGACAAGAAACGCTGATGTCAAAGGTCGAAAGTGAACGACCAGTCACGAAATGGCCGCTAAAATCGGCTGCGGATCCCCGTACTAGACGTGCGCGATTGCGGTGCGCTGGCTGCACTGTGGGAATTGTCCTAAAGTAGCCGCCGAGCCGTCCCAGACCGGAGCCCTTGCATGACCCCCGCCCTAGACCTGTTGAAGAAGCACCGTGCCGAGCACCGCGTGCACAGTTACGAGCATGACCCGAAATCGGCCTCCTACGGCCTGGAGGCGGCGGAAAAGCTGGGGCTTGATCCGCAGCAGGTGTTCAAGACCTTGCTGGCAAGCAGTGAGAAGGGCGAGCTGCTGGTGGCGGTTGTGCCGGTGGTCGGTACGCTGGACCTCAAGGCCCTGGCCCATGCTGCCGGGGTAAAGAAATGCGAGATGGCGGACCCTGCGGCAGCGCAACGGGCCACGGGTTATCTGGTCGGCGGGATCAGCCCTTTGGGGCAGAAGAAACGTCTGCGCACGTTCATCGACGATTCAGCGCAGAACTTTGCAACCATCCATGTCAGTGCTGGACGGCGTGGGCTGGAGGTGGAGTTGGCGGCAGCGGTGCTGGCCGAGCATACCCAGGGCAAGTTTGCCGGGATTGGCCGGGGCTGAGATTTTTGGGGCTGCCCTGCAGCCCTTCGCGACACAAGGCCGCTCCTACAGGAATCTCGTACCCCTGTAGGAGCGGCCTTGTGTCGCGATGGGCCGCAACGCGGCCCCATGGATGCTGGGTCAGGTCGCCGAACTGTACCGCCGTACGCCATTCTCCTGCCGCGGCAACTGCGCCGCCACACTGCCCGGCACCGGGAACAGCACCAGGTGATCGGCCTTCACCGCAATCCCCACATCGCCACCCACCTGATGGTCCACATGGCTGGGGAAAATCGCTTCCAGCTGGCTGCCAGTTGGCAACTGCAGGCGGTACAAGGTCGATGCCCCAAGGAAACTCTTGCCAACGATGGCCGCCCGCAGCGCGCTGTCTGGCGCATAGACGATATCGTCGGGGCGCAGCAGCACATCCACCGAGCTGCCCGGCGCCATGGTGTAGGCGCGGTTGCCGCGCAGTTCACCCAGTTCGGTATTGACCGCTTCGTGGCTGCTCATCTGTCCACGGATGAAGTAGCCCTGGCCAACGAAGCTGGCCACGAACGGCGTCTGCGGCTCGTGGTAAAGATTGTAGGGCGTATCCCACTGCTCCAGCCGGCCCTCCTTGAACACGCCTACCTGGTCGCTGACGGCAAAGGCTTCTTCCTGGTCATGGGTCACCAGGATGGCGCTGGTGCCGCGGCTCTTGAGAATGTCGCGAACCTCATGGCTCAGGCGCCGGCGCAGCTCGACGTCGAGGTTGGAAAACGGTTCGTCGAGCAGCAGCAGCTGGGGTTCAGGCGCCAGCGCACGGGCCAGTGCGACCCGTTGCTGCTGGCCGCCAGAAAGCTCATGGGGATAACGCCCGCCCAGGCCGCCCAGCTTGACCAGCTCGAGCATCTCTTCGATGACCTCGGCCTGTCGCGGGTGCTTGGCGATGCCAAAGGCAATGTTCTGCGCCACGGTCAGGTGCGGGAACAGCGCGTAGTCCTGGAACACCATGCCGATGCGGCGCTTTTCCGGGGCCAGGGTGAAGCCAGCGCGGGAAATGACGTCCCCAGCCAGCTGGATCTCACCTTCGTGTACCGGTTCGAAGCCGGCAATCGCGCGCAGGGTAGTGGTTTTGCCACAACCGGATGAACCCAGCAGGCAACCGATGTCGCCTGCGTTCAGGTGCAGGTTGAGGTTCTGGACGATACGCTGGTCGCCATAGCCACAGGCGAGGTTGCGCAGGTTGAGCAGTAGGGGTTGACTCATGCGTGGTGGTAAGCCGGTTCTACAAGGAATTCGAGAAGCGCCTTCTGTGCATGCAGGCGGTTTTCAGCCTCGTCCCAGGCGACCGAACGTGGGTCGTCGAGCAGGTCCTGGCTGATTTCCTCGCCACGGTGGGCGGGCAGGCAGTGCATGAAGAGGACATCGGGTGCCGCCAGGTCGAGCAGTTCGCGGGTGACCTGGTAAGGCGCGAAATGCGCCAGGCGCCGTGCAGTTTCCTCCTCTTGGCCCATCGAAGTCCAGACATCGGTGACAACCAGGTGTGCGCCGCGCACGGCTTCCTTGGCATCACGGATGATCTGCACGCGGTCGCCGCCCAGGGCCATGAAGCGTTCATCCGGCTCGTAGCCTTCCGGGCAGGCGATGCGCAGCTGGAAATCGAACTGCCGGGCGGCCTCGATGTAAGAGTTGCACATGTTGAAGCCATCGCCGATCCAGGTCACGGTCTTGCCCTGGATCGAGCCGCGGTGTTCAAGGAACGTCTGCATGTCGGCCAGCAGCTGGCATGGGTGCGACTCGTCGGACAGGCCGTTGATCACCGGCACGCGCGATTTGGCGGCGAATTCGGTCAGCGTGCTGTGGGCGTGGGTACGGATCATCACCACGTCGAGCATGCTCGACAGCACGATGGCGCTGTCACCAATCGGCTCGCCACGGCCCAGTTGCGTGTCGCGTGGCGACAGGAAGATGGCCTGGCCACCGAGCTGGATCATGCCGGCCTCGAACGATACGCGGGTGCGGGTCGAGGATTTCTCGAAGATCATGCCCAACACGCGGTTCTTCAGGGGCTCGAACAGCACGCCTCGCTTGCGCAGGTCCTTCAGCTCGATGCCGCGGCGGATCACCCCGAGCAATTCGTCGGTGGTGAAGTCCAGCAGGGAGAGAAAGTGCCTAGCGCTCATGATTGACTACCTTATCTGCAACGGTATGCAGGTCGACCGTATGGTTTTTTTTGACAACGGGAGTGACCTGCGGCGTAAGCCGCACGGGGCGGACGAAATAGGGAAAGGCGCAATACTATAAGTAAATGTCGCCTGAAGCCAAGGGGGGAAACAGCGGCCTATTCGAAAGGATGTTGCAAAGGGTGTCTCTACCCGCTGGCCGGTGCTGTTTTTTATTTACTACACAGGGTTGTACACGGCTTGCTGGCAATTTGGCAAATGGCTGTCGCAAATCGTGCGCCTGATGTCGGTGGATTCACGCGGCGAAGCGCGCTGGCCGGCAGAGGGGGCCGGGCGCATAGTCACAGTTCGACAACAACAAGGCAGAGGCGGCCATGACCAAGACCCTGCACCACCGTGCCTGTCACCTGTGCGAAGCGATCTGCGGGCTGAACATTGAAGTCAGCCATGAGGAAGACGGGCGGGCGCTTGTCAGTTCGATCAAAGGCGACCCCCAGGACCCATTCAGCCGTGGCCACGTCTGCCCCAAGGCGGTGGCCTTGCAGGACATCCAGAGCGACCCCGACCGCTTGCGTCAGCCGCACAAGCGGGTGGGTGAGCGCTGGGAAGCCATTGGCTGGGATGAGGCCTTTGCCTTGGCCGCCGACAAGTTGTGGGCGATCCAGCAGGCGCACGGGCGCAATGCCGTGGCGGTGTACCAGGGCAACCCGAGCGTGCATAACTATGGCTTGATGACCCACAGCAACTACTTCCTCGGCCTGCTCAAGACACGCAATCGTTTTTCGGCCACCTCGGTGGACCAGTTGCCACAACATTTGGTCAGCCACCTGATGTATGGCCATGGCCTGCTGCTGCCGATCCCGGACATCGACCATACCGACTTCATGCTGATTCTCGGTGGCAACCCGCTGGCTTCCAACGGCAGCATCATGACCGTGCCAGATGTGGAAAAGCGCCTGAAGGCCCTGCGTGGGCGGGGCGGGCGCCTGGTAGTCGTAGACCCCCGGCGCAGCGAAACGGCGGCGATTGCCGATACACACCTGTTTATCCGCCCGGGTGGGGATGCGGCCCTGTTGTGCGGCCTGCTCAATACCCTGTTCGAAGAGGGCCTGGGGCAGGGCTCGCATTTATCGGTGAATGGCCTGCAGCAGGTGCGCGAAGCACTGGCGCCGTTCAGCGCCGAGGCCATGAGTGCGCACTGCGGTATTGCCGCGACGGATATCCGCCAGCTGGCACGTGATTTCGCTGCCGCTGGAAAAGCCGTGTGCTACGGCCGCATGGGTGTCTCCACCCAGGCCTTCGGTACGCTCTGCCACTGGCTGATGCAACTGATCAACCTGGTGACCGGCAACCTCGATCGTGAAGGCGGCGCGTTGTGCACGGAGCCTGCTGTCGACCTGGTCGCCACCACCTCTGGCGGCCACTTCAACGCCTGGAGTCGGGTATCGGGCTTGCCCGAGTACGGTGGCGAACTGCCCGTAGCGGCCCTGGCCGAAGAGGTGCTGACACCTGGCGAAGGACAGGTGCGTGCCCTGGTGACAGTGGCCGGCAACCCCGTGCTGTCCACGCCTAACGGTCGCCAACTGGACGCGGCGCTGGAGGGGCTTGAATTCATGCTCAGCATCGACCTCTACATCAACGAAACCACCCGCCATGCCGACCTGATCCTGCCCTCCACCTCAGCGCTGGAAAATGATCACTACGACAGCACCTTCAACCTGTTGGCCGTGCGCAACGTCACCCGCTTCAATCGGGCGATCCTGGCCAAGCCGGAAGGCGCGCTGCACGATTGGGAAATCTTCGTCGGCCTGGCGCAGGCCTTTGCCAGGCGAGCCGAGCTGGAGTTGAAACCGACCTGGGCCCCGGCGCAGATGATCGACATGGCCTTGCGCAAGGGGCCATACGGCGAGGCAACGCCTTGGCAGCTCTCGCTGGCAACGCTGGCCAATCACCCGCACGGGCTTGATCTCGGCCCTTTGCGCAGCAACCTCGCTGCGCGCCTGGCAACTGCCAGCAAGGCTGTGGAAGCGGCGCCCCAAGTGTTGCTGGACGACTTGCAGCGCCTGGCGCAACAGGCGCCCCCGACAGCCGGCGAACTGTTGCTGATTGGCCGCCGACATGTGCGCAGCAACAACTCGTGGATGCACAATTTCCATCGCCTGGTGAAAGGCAAGCCGCGTCATCAGTTATTGATGCACCCGCAAGACTTGCAGCAGCGGCACTTGCAGGACGGCCAGCGGGTGCGTATCCGTTCGCGTACGGGTGATCTGGAAATCGAGGTGCAGGCCTGCGAAGACATGATGCCGGGGGTCGTCAGCCTGCCCCATGGCTTCGGTCATGGCCGCGAGGGCGTGCACATGCAGATCGCCCAGGCACAACCGGGCGTGAGCGCCAATGACCTGACCGACGAGCGCTTTCGGGATGCGGTTTCCGGCAACGCTGCACTCAATGGCGTGCCTGTGCAGGTAGAGGCCGCATGAGCGATGGTAAGGCCGAGCACGCTGCTCGGCTTTCCGTTACAATGCGCCACCGTGCCGACGACCGCGTCGGAAAGTTCAGCCGAGGTGCTACATGGATATCATCGAAACGATCAAAGAGCAGATTGCCAACAACACCATTCTGCTTTACATGAAAGGCTCGCCGAATGCCCCGCAGTGCGGGTTCTCGGCCAAGGCATCGCAAGCTGTGATGGGTTGTGGCGAGAAGTTCGCCTACGTCGACATCCTGCAGAACCCGGAAATCCGTGCCAACCTGCCAAAATACGCCAACTGGCCGACCTTCCCGCAGCTGTGGGTAGCCGGTGAGTTGGTAGGCGGCAGCGACATCATGCTGGAAATGTTCGAGAAGGGTGAGCTGCAAACCCTGATCAAGGAAGCGGCTGCCAAGGCCAAGGCTTCCGAAGCCTGATATTCCGGCAAGCATAAAAAAACCCGCGGATCGCGGGTTTTTTTATGCGGTGAAGAATTACTCTTCGCCCATCTGCGACTGCAGGTAATTCTCGATAGTGATCTTGTCGATCAGCCCCAGTTGGGTTTCCAGCCAGTCGATGTGCTCTTCCTCGGACTCGAGAACATCTTCAAGCATGTCACGCGAGCCGAAGTCGCCAGCCGTTTCGCAATGCGCAATGGCTGCCTTGAGGTCTACCAGGGCTTTCTTCTCGAGCTTCAGGTCACACTCGAGCATTTCCTTGGTGTGCTCGCCGATCATCAGCTTGCCCAGGTCCTGAACGTTCGGGATGCCTTCGAGGAAGAGAATACGCTTGATCAGTTTGTCAGCGTCCTTCATCGCGTGGATGGATTCCTTGTACTCGAGCTTGCCGAGTTTGTTCAGGCCCCAATCTTCGTACATGCGTGCGTGCAGGAAGTACTGGTTGATCGCGACCAGCTCGTTTCCGAGGATCTTGTTGAGATGCTGGATGACGCTTACGTCGCCTTTCATTGCGGGTTCCTGCCCTGTAGAAGTGTGCCAATACAGTGAAGTTTGAGCCCGATACTTAGGAGTGTCAAACCTAAGTTGTTGAATAATAAGTGAAAATTAATAGGAATAAGAATGTTTGTGAACCGCGTTGCGGGGCTAACTTATTGAATTTAAGGCATAAAAAAACCGGACACAGGGTCCGGTTCTTTGAATTCTGGGTTTTCAGGCTGCGGTAAATTCTACGGGGTAGGGCAAGGCTGCCTGGCTGACCTGAAGCTCTGTGAGGGTCTCGCGGACCACCTGCTTGGCCAGGCAGGCACATTTGCCACACTGGCTGGCGACGTTCGTCGCGGCTCGCACTTCCTTGTAACTGCAGCATCCTTCATAGATCGCATCGCGGATCTGTCCGTCGGTGACGCCGACACAAAGACACACATACATAAGGGCTGACCATCGCTGGTTGAGTCGATGGGTTGGAGCTTAATGTTAATGAGAATGCTTGTCAAAATACTTTCTGGAAGGGCCGTGTTTGAGCGACCGGCGGTTGCTTTGCCGAGGGATTCGGCCTGTCATCAGAAGCCGTGTATGATGGTCGGCCTTTGTTGGATGTCGGGCAAGCCCGTCTGGCCCGGCAAACGGTTTTTCACCCTCATCAGGAGATTACAATGAGCGTACTCGTTGGTAAGAAAGCCCCCGATTTCACCGTTCCGGCTGTGCTGGGCAATGGCGAGATCGTCGACAGCTTCAACCTGGCTTCGGCCATCAAGGGCAAGTACGGCCTGGTGTTCTTCTACCCGCTGGACTTCACCTTCGTCTGCCCGTCCGAGCTGATCGCCCTGGACAACCGCATCCCTGACTTCCAGGCCCGCAACGTTGAAGTGATCGGCGTGTCGATCGACTCGCACTTCACCCACAACGCCTGGCGGAACACCCCGGTCAACAACGGCGGCATCGGTCAGGTGAAGTACACCCTGGCTGCCGACATCACCCACGAAATCTGCAAAGCCTACGACGTCGAGTCCGAAGGCGGCGTAGCCTTCCGTGGCGCCTTCCTGATCGACACCAACGGTGTTGTCCGTTCGCAGATCGTCAACGACCTGCCACTGGGCCGCAACATGGACGAGCTGCTGCGCCTGGTTGACGCCCTGCAGTTCCACGAAGAGCACGGCGAAGTTTGCCCTGCCAACTGGAAAAAAGGCGACAAAGGCATGAACGCTTCGCCAGAAGGCGTTGCTGCCTACCTGAGCGAGAACGCCGGCAAGCTGTAATTGCCGCTCGCATGAAAAAACCGGCCTTCATGGCCGGTTTTTTTATGCCGTGCTGTGCCGGCCTCTTCGCGGGTCCGCCCGCTCCCACAGGTTCTCTGCATGCCTGACGGCACAGGTGAACTTGTGGGAGCGGGCATGCCCGCGAATACTTTTGCAGATCAATCGTTGAAATCGCGCCAGCCGCCCATCTCTTTCCAGCGGTTGACGATGCCGCAGAACAGCTCGGCCGTCTTCTCGGTGTCATAACGTGCCGAATGCGCCTCACGCCCGTCGAAGTCGATGTCGGCGCTTTGGCAGGCCCGTGCCAGCACGGTCTGGCCATACGCCAGGCCCGCGAGGGTAGCGGTGTCGAAGCTGGAGAACGGGTGGAACGGGTTGCGCTTCAGGTCGTTGCGCGCCACCGCCGCATTGAGGAAGCCCAGGTCGAAGCTGCTGTTGTGACCAACCAGGATCGCCCGCTTGCAGCCGTTGGCCTTGAGCGCCTTGCGTACGCCGCGGAAGATATCTGTCAGCGCGCTTTCCTCGCTGACAGCCATGCGCAGTGGGTGGTCAAGCTTGATCCCGGTGAACTCCAGCGCCGCTTGCTCGATATTGGCGCCTTCGAACGGTTCTACCCGGTGGAAGTAGGTGTGCTCGGGGAACAGGAAACCTTTCTCGTCCATGCCGATAGTGACTGCGGCAATTTCCAGCAGGGCATCGGTGGCGCTGTTGAAACCGCCCGTCTCCACGTCCACCACTACCGGCAGGTAGCCGCGAAAGCGCTCGGCCATCGGGTGGCGCGGGCCGCCGCTGCCTTGGCTGTCCATGTCGTCTTCGTAAAGGTCTTCGCTCACGCGTTGTCCTCCAGCAGGCGCCAGCGCAGTTTTTCACCCGCGCGCAACGGGATTACGGTCTGCTCGCCAAACGGCAGGCTGTCCGGGGCGGTCCATTCTTCACGCACCAGGGTAATGGTGTCGGTGTTCGCCGGCAGGCCGTAGAAGGCTGGGCCGTGCAGGCTGGCAAAGCCTTCCAGCTTGTCCAGCGCGTTACGCTGCTCGAACGCTTCGGCGTACATTTCGATGGCCGCGTAGGCGGTATAGCAACCGGCGCATCCGCAAGCCGCTTCCTTGGCGTGACGGGCGTGCGGCGCCGAGTCGGTGCCGAGGAAGAACTTCGGGTTGCCACTGGTGGCCGCGTCCAGCAGCGCCACCTGGTGGGTGTTGCGCTTGAGGATCGGCAGGCAGTAGAAGTGCGGGCGAATACCGCCAACCAGCATGTGGTTGCGGTTGTACAGCAGGTGCTGCGCGGTGATGGTTGCCCCCACGTTGGCCGAGGCCTCGGTGACGAACTGCGCGGCATCGCTGGTGGTGATGTGCTCAAACACCACTTTCAGCGTGGGGAAGCGTTCGACCACACGGCGCATGTGCTCGTCGATGAAACGCTTTTCGCGGTCGAAAACGTCGATCTCGCTGCGGGTCACTTCGCCATGCACCAGCAGCGGCATGCCGACTTCTGCCAGCGCCTCGATGGCCGGGAAGATGTTGTCGATGCTGGTTACGCCTGAGTCGGAGTTCGTGGTGGCGCCTGCCGGGTACAGTTTGGCGGCGTACACGATACCGCTGGCCTTGGCCGCGCGGATGTCTTCAGGGCTGGTGCGGTCGGTGAGGTACAGCACCATCAGCGGCTCGAAGCGGCTGCCGGCAGGGCGGGCGGCCAGGATGCGCTCACGGTAGGCGCCGGCCTCGGCGGCATTGCGCACTGGCGGAACCAGGTTAGGCATGATGATGGCACGGGCGAAAGTGCGCGCCACGTCGCCAACGGTGTGGGGCAGGACGGCACCATCGCGCAGATGGATGTGCCAGTCGTCGGGGCGCAGGAGGGTCAGGCGATCGGACATTGGGGATTCCAGGCGGGTCGAACTCAAGCCCCAATGCTACCGGAAAACCCTTGGGCGAGCACGGCTATCAAGTTTTCCGGCCAGCGTCCGATAGCCTGCAGGTAAGCCGTCAGAATTTGTGGAGCCGCCCGTGCGCCAGCGTTACCTAGCCCTGTTGACCCTGTTCGCCAGCCTGCCGGCCGGCGCACTGACTTTCCAGACGCGCATGGAGAACATTGCCTGGAAGGTCGAGGGTGACCAGTTCGAGTGCCGACTGATCCAGCCGATCGAAGGTTTCGGCAGTGGAGAGTTCGTGCGCCGGGCGGGTGAGCAGCCGGTGTTCCAGTTGCGTTCGGATAGCAACGTACTGGGTGCAGGCACCGCCAGCCTGCTGGCGGCGGCCGCGCCGTGGCAACCTGGGCGCGGCGACATCAACCTTGGCACTGTGCGCATGGCCCGTACGGGTGTGCTGTTCAGCTCATCCCAAGGGCAGGCCAGCCGCCTGATCAACGGCCTGCTCGACGGGCGCAGCACCGTGGTGCGCAATTATACCGGTGAAGCGGGCAGAGCGATGGAGGTGCGCGTGTTGCCGGTCAGCTTTGCCAAGGCCTACAGCGACTATCAGGTGTGTGCTGGCAAGCTCCTGGCGATGAACTACGACCAGGTACGCCAGACACAGGTGGGCTTCCCGGGGGGCGGCATTGATCTGGATGACGCCGCCAAGGCGCGGTTGGACCTGATCCTCGATTACATGAAAGCCGACCCGACCGTTAACCACATCGAACTCGACGGCCACTCCGACAACAGTGGCAACCGCCTGACCAACCGTGACCTGTCGCGTCGTCGTGCATTGGCGGTTGCGGATTACTTCAAGGCCCATGGCTTGAAGGAAGAGCAGATCATCGTGCGCTTCCATGGTGAGCAGTACCCGGTGGCAAAAAACAACAGTCCTGCCAACCGGGCGCGCAACCGCCGGGTGAGCATCGAGCTGGATCGGGTGGCGGTGGTTGAGAAGCCGGTGGAGAAACCGGTTGAGAAACCTGCCGAAAAAGCCCCTGAGCCAACGGCCTCTGCGCCAGCGGCCAAGTAAACCGCGCTTTTCCTGGGCACAAGAGCTTGCTCGATCTCCAGCGTTTGCGCGGTCTCTGTGGGAGCGGGTTCACCCGCGAACACCGGCTCAGCCGGTGCCATGCACCGCGTTGCCTTCTTCGCGGGTAAACCCGCTCCCACAGGTTCGGCGTCCTGCTCAGTGGCGCCGTCGCCCTTCCGACACTTCCTGTCGCTTTGTCGTCAGAAGCTGTCGCCCCACTGTAAATTTGTCCGCAAGGCCGTTAGAATCGATCCCTTTCCGTACAACCCCGTGGAGTGATGGCATGGCGGACGTAAAAAAGGTCGTACTGGCGTATTCCGGCGGCCTTGATACTTCGGTGATTCTCAAGTGGCTGCAGGATACCTATAACTGCGAAGTGGTGACCTTCACCGCTGACCTCGGTCAGGGCGAAGAGGTCGAGCCGGCCCGTGCCAAGGCCCAGGCAATGGGCGTTAAAGAGATCTACATCGACGACCTGCGCGAAGAGTTCGTGCGTGATTTCGTGTTCCCGATGTTCCGCGCCAACACCGTCTACGAAGGCGAGTACCTGCTGGGTACTTCCATCGCCCGCCCGCTGATTGCCAAGCGCCTGATCGAAATCGCCAACGAAACCGGCGCTGACGCCATTTCCCATGGTGCTACCGGCAAAGGCAACGACCAGGTTCGTTTCGAACTGGGTGCCTACGCCCTGAAACCAGGCGTCAAGGTCATCGCCCCATGGCGTGAGTGGGACCTGCTGTCCCGCGAGAAACTGATGGATTACGCCGAAAAGCACGGTATCCCGATCGAGCGTCACGGCAAGAAGAAGTCGCCGTACTCGATGGACGCCAACCTGCTGCACATCTCCTACGAAGGCGGTGTCCTGGAAGATACCTGGACCGAGCACGAAGAAGACATGTGGAAATGGAGCGTCTCCCCAGAGAACGCCCCGGACCAGGCTACCTACATCGAACTGACCTACCGTAACGGTGACATCGTTGCCATCGATGGCGTCGAGAAGTCCCCGGCCACCGTCCTGGCCGACCTGAACCGCATCGGTGGTGCCAACGGCATCGGCCGCCTGGACATCGTCGAGAACCGTTATGTCGGCATGAAGTCGCGTGGCTGCTACGAGACCCCGGGCGGTACCATCATGCTCAAGGCTCACCGTGCCATCGAGTCGATCACCCTGGACCGTGAAGTCGCTCACCTGAAAGATGAGCTGATGCCGAAGTACGCCAGCCTGATCTACACCGGCTACTGGTGGAGCCCGGAGCGTCTGATGCTGCAGCAGATGATCGACGCTTCGCAGGTCAACGTGAATGGCGTGGTACGCCTGAAGCTGTACAAGGGCAATGTCACCGTGGTCGGCCGTAAGTCGGACGACTCGCTGTTCGACGCCAACATCGCGACCTTCGAAGAAGATGGCGGCGCCTACAACCAGGCCGACGCTGCCGGCTTCATCAAGCTGAATGCACTGCGCATGCGCATCGCGGCCAACAAGGGCCGTTCCATGCTCTGATAGCTGGCGCTTGCTTTAAAAACCCCGGCTCAGGCCGGGGTTTTTTTATGCCTGAAGAAACGCCAGGGTAATCAGGGGTGGTCGCCTGCAAGATCATCTTCGAGCGTGCTGATCGACAGCTGTGCACATTGGTGTCTGTTCAGATTGCAAAAGCGCCAGGTACGCGCTGGCACGGCGGGTTGGGCAAGTGCAGACAAAAGTTGCTGCTCCATCATGCGGCTGGCGTCGGGGCCGGAAAAAATGAATGTCATGGGCTCGCCTTTAACCGCCTCACGGGTATCACTTGGGGCAGCAGTCATACGCTGGGTGTTGTCGTTTGTCACGCTGCTTACTGGTGGGCTGTAGAACGACTTGTAGTTGAAGTTGAGCGTGAGAAAGAACAGCGCCGTGAGGAAGAACGGGAAACCCACCAGAAACCAGGTGTAGAGCTTTTGGCTGGCCTCGCTGAGAAACGGCAATGTGGCAAGGGCGGAGGCTTCGATAATTCCCGCGAAGATGGCAATGATCGTCAGCGGGGCGACAGGTTGTGCTTGAGTCATATGGGCCGTCTCCAGCGGTTTTGCCCATCTTTACCTTACCGTTGCACTCAACTAAAGACTGGACTGGTTTCCCGGGGAGGAATAATCGCCAGATGTTTTGATCGCCTTGAGTTTTCATCTTGTTTGAATTGGATTTTTCTACAGCTGAGTGTCAGTTTTCAACTGGTACATGGTTGGAGTCGGGTGATAACGTCGGTTTGGTAATAAAGAATTTGATTGTTACAACTGCTTTCGTAATTTGTAGGAAATTTCTGCAAGTGTTGTAAGTTTTATCTGCTCATGAGTTTCGCCGGGAATTCGCCGCGCCATCGAGCGCTCTGTCGGTTATCGTGGCGTGCCAAAGCAAAAATAATGAAAGAATGGATATCGCATGAATAAAGTGCTTATCGTGGATGATCACCCGGTCATACGCCTGGCCGTGCGCATGCTGATGGAGCGGCATGGGTATGACGTTGTGGCGGAGACCGACAATGGGGTAGCTGCCTTGCAGCTCACCCGGCAACATCTGCCGGATATCGTGGTGCTCGACATTGGCATCCCCAGGCTGGATGGCCTGGAAGTGATTGCGCGCATGGCCACCTTCAGCCCTGCCAGCAAAGTGCTGGTGCTGACGTCGCAAGCGCCCGGCAACTTCTCCATGCGCTGCATGCAGGCGGGTGCCTCGGGTTATGTGTGCAAGCAACAGGAACTCACCGAGTTGCTGAGCGCGATCAAGGCCGTCTTGTCGGGTTACAGCTATTTTCCCAACCAGGCCCTGCATGCGTCGCGCGGCAGGGGTGGGGGTAGCGAGACAGATATGGTGAAGCGCCTGTCGGCGCGCGAAATGACAGTGTTGCAGCAGCTGGCACGAGGGCGTTCGAACAAGGAAATTGCCGATAGCATGTTCCTGAGTAACAAGACGGTCAGCACTTACAAGTCCCGGCTTTTGCTCAAGCTCAATGCGCGGTCGCTGGTCGACCTGATCGAGTTGGCACAGCGGCAAGGCCTTAACTGACCGCCACGTGGCAAAGCCTCGGCTGGAGGCTTTGCCAGGGCTGCCGGCCTTGACTACAGGTCGTAGTCGAAATCGGCCAGCTGTTTTTGCAGGCGCCGTTCTTCCAGCATGTTGTCGATGGTGCGGCGCTTGCTCAGGTTGGTCTTTGCGCTCTCCACCTGGGGTTCCGCGTCATCTTCTGTGGCAACAAAGTCATCTTCGATCGACAGCTCGTCTTTATCGGTGCTCATGAGTCGCTCCAAGCCAAGGGGCCATTGGCCGTCCTTATAACCAGAAAGCAGGCGCTGGTAAAAAAGATTTTTTCAATCGTGGCAAGCGGTTTCTTGCTATCGGCTCAATCGTCGCTGGTTTTGTGCTTGTAGTCGCACAGGTCTTCGATCCGGCAACTGCCACACCTTGGCTTGCGTGCCTGGCATACGTAGCGTCCATGCAGGATCAGCCAGTGGTGGGCGTCGAGCAGGTAATCCTTGGGCACGAACTTGACCAGTTTCTTCTCCACTTCCAGCACCGTCTTGCCTGGCGCAATGCCCGTGCGGTTGCTGACCCGGAAGATATGCGTGTCCACCGCCATGGTCGGCTGGCGGAATGCTGTGTTCAGCACCACGTTGGCGGTCTTTCGGCCCACCCCGGGCAGTGCCTCCAACGCTTCGCGGGTTTGCGGCACCTGGCTGCCGTGCTGCTCTATCAGTATCCGGCAGGCCTCGATCACGTTCTTGGCCTTGCTGTTGTACAGCCCTATGGTCTTGATGTATTCGCTCAGTCCTGCAACGCCAAGGGCATAGATCGCTTCGGGGGTGTTGGCGACGGGGAACAGGCGGGCGGTGGCCTTGTTGACGCCCACGTCGGTGGATTGCGCGGACAATGTCACGGCGACCAGCAGTTCGAACGGGGTGGTGTAGGCCAGTTCGGTCTTCGGGTCGGGGTTGTCTTCGTGCAGCCTGCGAAAAATCTCCAGGCGTTTGGCGGCATTCATGAAATCAGAGCTTTCCTTGACGACGTGGGTGGGCGGGGCCCGGACGCAGGCGATTGTACAAGGCCAGCAGCAGTCCGAGCAGTAGCAGCGCGCCAGGGGCCAGGCTGGCCAGGTGCAGCCCGGCGGCGTCAGCCAGCCATTGGCGGCAGGCGCCGAGCAGCAGGCAAGTGGCAAACAGGGTGCATAGGTATCTGGCCAGAAGGCGCCAGCGCCCTTCGCGGGGCAGCAGATGGTCGGTGGCCAGGCAGTGCAGGCACAACAACGCAGGGTAAGGGCCAAGGGCAAGCGCAAGTGGCAGTTGCCACGCACGCAGTGCCAGTTGCAGGCAGCTGGCCAGGGCTGCCAACAGCAGCAGGCTGGCCATCACGTACGCCCAGGTGGCCAGCCGCTGGCGCAAGGGGGTCAGCAACACCTGGTGCAGGCTGTTCATCACGATCGCGCACACGCCGATGGCGATACTTTCGCGCAGTGTACGAGTGGCGCCTAATACGGGCACAAGGCTTGCGGCCATGAAGTACACACTATTCATGCGCAGAGCTCCCCAGCAGCACGGTGCGCTGTTCATCGAAATAGCTCAGGGCTTCCTGCAAGGCTGTGATCACGGCGCGTGAGGTCACGGTTGCGCCGGCCAGTTGATCAAAGTCACCCTGGTCTCGCTTGAGTGCCCAGCGGTCGGCCAGTTGGCGGTTGCTGAACTGCTCCAGCCAGTGCACCTGCGGGTCTGCAAGGCGTGCGCCCAATCCCGGGCTTTCCTGTTGTTCGACCACTTGGCTGCCAATCAGTCGGCCGTCCGGGGTGATGGCGACGCTGAGCACGATTGGCCCGGCGTACCCCTGGGCTTGGGTGACAAGGATGATTGCGCTGGGTTTGCCTGCCCGCATGGCGCGGTAAGCCGCCAGGATCCGGCTGTTCGGCCGTTGTGCGGCGGGCTTTGGAAGGGGGGTGTCCAGGGGCTGGTTGTCGTAACTGCCTTGCGCTAGCAGCGCCAGTCGTTGCTGGCTTTGCAGCCGTTTCTCGGCGGTGGTGATGGCAGTACTGGTCCAGTGTCGCCATGCCAGCGTGGCACACAGTGCCAAAGCCGCGGTCAGCAACAGCAGGCCCGCATCACGCCCCAGTCGTTTCATCGGGTGGCCTGCTGGCGCTGCAAGGCCAGGCGCTCAAGGCTCGGTGCCACGAGGTTCATCAGCAGAATGGCGAACGCCGTGCCGTCCGGGTAGCTGCCCCAGGTGCGAATCAGGTAGATCAGCAGCCCTGCTCCCACGCCGAAGCTTAGCCTGGCCCATTCGCTCCTGGGGCCGGACACCGGTTCGGTGGCAATGAAGAACGCCGCCAGCATGGTCGAGCCGGAGAACAGGTGCAGCAAAGGTGAGCCGTTGGAATCGGACCCCGAACCGTTCCAGCCCAACAGGCTGAACACGAACAGCCCTGCCAGCAAGCCCGCAGGCGCATGCCAGCTGATGACTTTGCGCTGCAGCAGGAACAGGCCGCCGAGCAGGAACGCCAGGTTGGCCCATTCGCTACCCTTCCCGCCGATGCTGCCGAAGCCCGGGTGGCTGGCAAACAGCTCATCAATGGTGAGGCTACGGTTGTGGCGCAGGCCGTCGAGCAGTGTCGGCCGGGCCCAGGCATCAATGTGTTCGCCCCCCGCGAATATCTGCTGCAGGCTGTCCAGCAAGCCAGGTGCCGGACCTGGCCAATGGTTCATCTGCAACGGGAAACTCAGCAATACGAAGGCATAACCGACCATGGCCGGGTTGAACAGGTTACGTCCGACCCCACCAAAGGCCTGCTTGCCAATGCCGATGGCAACACTGGCGGCGACCATGGGTAACCACCACGGGGCCAGAGTGGGCAGGGCGCATGCGAGCAATACGGCAGTCACTACTGCGCTGCCATCGCTCAGCGCCGCTTTCAGCGGTTGTGAGCGCATGCTCAGCAGCAACGCTTCGCACAACAAGGCCGCACTGGTGCACAGCAACAGGTTTACCAGAAAACCCCAGCCGTGTAGCCACAGCAGCGTCAGCAAGCCGGGCATACAGGCCAGCAAGACCAGCCCCATGCTGGCGCGTAGTCGCGGATCGGGCGTAGCGTTCATTGCACGAACAGCCCATTGAAGCCGGAAAACGCCATGGCCATTACCCCAGCACCGATCAACTCGATGGGCAGGCCGCGCAGTGCGCCAGGCACATCGGCGTGCGCGCTGCGTAGGCGCAGGTCGGTGAACAGGCTCAGCGCCAGCCAGAAACCACCACCCGCCAGCAGGCCTTGCAGCAGTGTGGCAAGCCAGGTGCTGTTGTCGCGGGTTTGCTGAAGTGCCAGCCCCAACGCTGCGGCGTTGCCCAGCAGCAGCGCTGGCAACCCCGTCACTGGCCAGCTTGGGCGCCACTTGGCCAGCAGCGTGGGTACGCCCCAGGCGAGCAAAGCCAGCCACGGTAGCAGCACGAACAGGGCAAGGTCGGGGATGCGCAACGGTACAAGCACCCCTCGCATCAGCAACTGGGCGCCGATCACGCCCAAGGCTATGCATAGCGCGCACGCCAGGCCGTGCACATGCAGGTGCAGCCGGGGGGCTGGTTGTTGCAACAGGCACAGGTGATTGACCAGCGCGGCGCTGATCAGGACCAGAATGTAGTCGCTCATGAGATGACGATAGCCGGGAATCAGGGTGATTGTCCGGCAATCAAGCTACAGAAGGAACTGCCCCGGCACGAGGGCCGGGGCAGGGGGCGTTACTTGATGCGCTGGCCTGGCTTGGCGCCGCTGTCCGGGCTCAGCAGGTAGATTTCTTCACCACCAGGGCCGGCAGCCATGACCATGCCTTCGGACACGCCAAAGCGCATTTTCCGTGGCTTGAGGTTGGCGACCATCATGGTCAGGCGGCCTTCCAGCTTGGACGGGTCAGGGTAGGCCGACTTGATACCGGAGAACACGTTACGGCGCTCATCGCCGATGTCCAGGGTCAGTTGCAGCAGCTTGTCGGCACCTGCTACGGCTTCGGCCTTGACGATCAGCGCCACGCGCAGGTCGACGGCGGCGAAGGTGTCGAACTCGATTTCTGCCGACAGCGGGTCCTTGGTCAGCTCGCCGTTGCCCGCCGGGGCCTTGGCTTCGGCGGCCAGCAGGTCTTCCTTGCTGGCTGCGACCATGGCTTCTACCTTGGCCGGTTCGATACGGCTCATCAGTGCCTTGAACGGGTTCAGCTGGTGGTTTTCCAGGCGCGACTGGTGGTCGTTCCAGGCCAGTGGGGCAACGTTGAGGAAGGCCTCGGCGTCGGCGGCCAGTACTGGCAGCACTGGCTTGAGGAAGATCACCAGCTGGCGGAACAGGTTGATGCCCTGGGCGCAGATGGCCTGCACTTCATCCTGTTTGCCTTCCTGCTTGGCCAGCGACCAGGGTGCCTTGTCGGCGATCCAGGCATTGGCGCGGTCGGCCAGTGCCATGATCTCGCGCATGGCGCGGCCGAAGTCGCGGCCTTCGTAGGCCTCGGCGATCGACGGGGCGGCAGCGAGGAAGGCTTCGGTCAGTTCGGGGGCGGCATCGCCAGCGACCATCACACCTTCATTGCCTTTGTGGATGAACCCGGCGCAGCGGCTGGCGATGTTGACCACCTTGCCAACCAGGTCGGAGTTGACCTTCTGCACGAAGTCTTCCAGGTTCAGGTCCAGGTCATCGACGCCACGCCCCAGCTTGGCTGCGTAGTAGTAACGCAGGTATTCCGGCTGCAGGTGGTCGAGGTAGGTGCGGGCCTTGATGAAGGTGCCGCGCGATTTGGACATCTTGGCGCCGTTGACGGTCAGGTAGCCGTGCACGTTGACGGCGGTCGGCTTGCGGAAGCCGGCGCCTTCGAGCATCGCAGGCCAGAACAGGGCGTGGAAGTTGACGATGTCCTTGCCGATGAAGTGGTACAGCTCGGCCTTGGAGTCTTCCTTCCAGAAGGCGTCGAAGTCCAGCTCCGGGCGGCGTGCGCACAGGTTCTTGAAGCTGGCCATGTAGCCGATTGGCGCATCCAGCCATACGTAGAAGTACTTGCCCGGCTCGCCCGGGATCTCGAAGCCGAAGTACGGCGCATCGCGGGAGATGTCCCACTCTTGCAGGCCGGAGTCCAGCCATTCGGCCAGCTTGTTGGCCACTGCGTCCTGCAGGGTGCCGCTGCGGGTCCACTGCTGCAGCATGGCCTGGAAATCAGGCAGCTTGAAGAAGAAGTGCTGCGAATCGCGCAGTACCGGGGTGGCACCGGAGATCGCCGACTTGGGTTTTTTCAGCTCGGTAGGCGCGTAGGTGGCGCCGCATTTTTCGCAGTTGTCGCCGTACTGGTCTTCGGCCGCACACTTGGGGCAGGTGCCCTTGATGAAACGGTCGGCCAGGAACATGCCTTTTTCCGGGTCGAAGTATTGGGTGACCGAGCGGGTGGCAATGTGCCCGGCTTCACGCAGGCGCGTGTAGATCAGGCTGGACAGCTCGCGGTTTTCTTCACTGTGGGTGGAGTGGAAATTGTCGAAATCCACCAGGAAGTCGGCGAAGTCGCCGCTGTGCTCGGCCTGGACGTTGGCAATCAGCTGTTCCGGGGTGATGCCTTCCTTTTCGGCACGCAGCATGATGGCCGAGCCGTGGGCGTCGTCGGCGCAGACGTAGATGCACTGGTTGCCGCGCATTTTCTGGAAGCGGACCCACATGTCTGTCTGGATGTACTCGAGCATATGGCCTAGATGGATTGATCCATTGGCATAGGGCAGGGCGCTGGTGACGAGAATCTGACGTGGCTCGGACATGGTGGCTCGGCTACTTATCTGGCTACGGGTAAAAATTAAGGGTGATCGGCCACTATAAAGGGCTGGCGAAGATATTTCACCCAGCAGAAGCATATGCTGACGATTGACGGGTTACGATAGGCGCCTGTTTTACATTCAGTTTGCCAATGGGAGTCTCCATGAGTGCCGTCACCCGTGCCGCCGTCGAAGGCGTGCTTCGCCAGTACACCGACCCCTACCTGAACCAGGACCCGGTCAGCGCCGGCTGCGTGCGCGCCATCGATATCCAGGGCGGGCAAGTCAGCGTGCAGCTGCAACTGGGCTATGCCGCAGGGTTGTTCAAGAACGGTTGGGCCCAGGTGCTGCAGACCGCCATCGGCAACCTCGAGGGCGTCAGCAACGTGCAGGTGTCGATCGATTGCCAGGTCGCCGCGCACAAGGCTCAGGCCCAGGTCCCGGCCATGGCCAACGTCAAGAACATCATCGCCGTGGCCTCGGGCAAGGGCGGTGTGGGCAAGTCGACCACTGCGGCCAACCTGGCCCTGGCCCTGGCCCGTGAAGGCGCGCGGGTGGGTATTCTCGATGCCGACATCTACGGCCCTAGCCAGGGTGTGATGTTCGGTATCGCCGAAGGCACCCGGCCGCAGATTCGCGAGCAGAAGTGGTTTGTGCCGATCAAGGCCCATGGTGTGGAGGTCATGTCGATGGCGTTCCTCACTGATGACAATACGCCGATGGTCTGGCGTGGCCCGATGGTCTCCGGCGCACTGTTGCAACTGGTCACCCAGACGGCCTGGGACGACCTGGATTACCTGGTGATCGACATGCCGCCGGGCACCGGTGATATCCAGCTGACCTTGGCGCAGAAGGTGCCGGTGGCCGGCTCTGTGATCGTGACCACCCCTCAGGACCTGGCGTTGCTGGATGCCAAGAAGGGCGTGGAGATGTTCCGCAAGGTCAACATCCCGGTGCTGGGTGTGGTCGAGAACATGGCCGTGCATATCTGTTCGAACTGCGGCCATGCCGAGCACCTGTTCGGCGAAGGCGGCGGCGAGAAGCTGGCTAGCCAGTATGGCGTCGACCTGCTGGCATCGTTGCCGTTGTCGATGCTGATCCGTGAGCAGGCCGACAGCGGCAAGCCGACGGCGATTGCCGAACCGGAAAGCCAGATTGCCATGGTCTATCAGGAGCTGGCGCGTCAGGTGGGTGCGCGTATTGTGCTGCAGGAAGCCGCGGCGCCGGCGATGCCGAGCATTACCATCAGCGAAGATTGATCGCAGACCAAGTCGCCTGCTTCGCGGGCTTGCCCGCTCCCACAGGTACAGCGCAGCCCGTAAGTGCCGTGCGGTTCCTGTGGGAGCGGGCAAGCCCGCGAAACAGGCGACTCGGTCTTTTTGCCAGGCATAAAAAAACCCGCCAGAAGGCGGGTTTTTTTTGAAAGCGAGGAAGCTAAATCGACTTAGGCGATTTGAACTTCTTCAGCCTGCATGCCTTTCTGGCCGCGGGTAGCGACGAAAGTAACAGCCTGGCCTTCTTTCAGGGTTTTGAAGCCGTCAGCTTGGATGGCTTTGAAGTGCACGAACAGGTCATCGCCCGACTGAGGGGTGATGAAGCCGTAGCCTTTCTCATCGTTGAACCACTTAACGGTACCGGATTGACGGTTGGACATTTTTCTGTCTCCTTGGACAATTTGATAACGGTCAGGAAAATTCCTGCCCGGGACTGAGCGCAAAGAGAGCAGAAAATTCAGCGATGGGCCGATCAGGATCGTGCATCAAACTAGAGATTCTCGGTGTCACGTGCAGCACAGTGGCGCCACCTTACCCCACTTTCCACAACCTGCCAATGGTCACGAGGCGCTTTACGCAAATTCGGATCGACGGCGGCTGCAGCCCCCGTCCGGCGCGGGATGAGGCATAGAACTTTAACCTGGGCGCCGGGACCGGTAAGATGCGCGTCACGATTTTCACCACGCAACTCTTCAGGACACCCCCGCCATGAGCATCAAATCGGACAAGTGGATTCGCCGCATGGCGCAGGAACACGGCATGATCGAGCCGTTCGTCGAGCGCCAGGTGCGCGGCGAGCAGGACAGCCGGGTGATTTCCTTCGGTGTTTCCAGCTACGGCTACGACGTGCGCTGCGCCGACGAATTCAAGGTGTTCACCAACATCAATTCGGCCACCGTCGACCCCAAGAACTTCGATGCCGGCAGCTTCGTTGATATCAAGAGCGACGTGTGCATCATTCCGCCAAACTCCTTTGCCCTGGCCCGCACCGTCGAGTACTTCCGCATCCCGCGTGACGTGCTGACCATCTGCCTGGGCAAAAGCACCTATGCCCGCTGCGGCATCATCGTCAACGTCACCCCGCTCGAGCCTGAGTGGGAAGGCCACGTGACGCTGGAGTTCTCCAACACCACCACGCTGCCGGCGAAGATCTACGCCAACGAAGGCGTGGCGCAGATGCTGTTCCTGCAGTCTGACGAAGAGTGTGAAGTGTCCTACAAGGACCGGGGCGGCAAGTACCAAGGCCAGCGCGGCGTCACCCTGCCGCGTACCTGAGCCGACAAACGCGGGGAATTCCCCGCGCCTATGGCACTCCAACGCAGTAATGCCGGTGCGCATGACGTGCATCGGCCTTCGTCAGGAGCAGCCAATGAAACTCCATCCCGCAATCAGTGCCAAGCTGGCAGGCCTGCAGCCCAACCACGTCGGGTTGTTGCCCTGGTCACTGCTGGCGCACCCGCTGCCCATGCAGGCGGGGGGCGTGCCCCACCAGCCTGACCCCGACACGCCGCAGCCACCCGAGCCGGGTGAAACGCAGCCTATGGAACCGGGCGAGCCGACCTTGCCAGACGAACCGCCTCCAGCACCTGTAGCCTGAACGCCGTCAAAGCGGCCAGACGCGCCCTGCGCCGGCCAGGTAAACGCGGCTGCCCTTGGCGGGCGTGATTTTCCAGCCGCCGGTGAACTCACCGAACGCCGGCAGCAAGCTGACCTGGTCATCCATCAGGAAGCACGGCAGGCGCAGGCGTTGCCGGGCCTTGCTGCGCAGCACGAAAACCGGGTGTACATGGCCGGCCAGCACTGGGTACGTCAAGTGGGGGTGGGCTTCGTGCTGCAGTGCGAAGGGTTCCATGACCCACGGTTCGTCCTTGACCTCGATGTGCAGTGAAGCGGGCGGATCGCCGGCGTTGCGATCATGGTTGCCGCGTATCAGCACGATTCTCAGCTGCTCATGCCGTTCACGCCACGCATGCAGGCTGGCCAGCGTCGCGGGTGCACGTGCGGTGCGGGCATGCAGGAAGTCGCCAAGGATGACCAGTTGGTCGCAGTCATGTTCGGCCAGCAGGGCATCCAGCCGGGCGAGGGTCTCGGCAGTAGTACCGCGTGGTACCGGTTGATGCAGGGCACGAAAGCTTGCCGCTTTGCCAATGTGCACATCGGCTACCAGCAGGGCTTTGCGGGCAGGCCAATAGAGGGCTTTGTCGGGCAGCAGCCAAAGTGTTTCACCACAGTGCTCGATGGGGTGATGGGTCATTCGGGCCCACCTGCTGCGCGTTCCAGGTCTGCCACCATCCGCGCAATCCGGTCCGCCAGCTTCTCGGTGCTCAGCGTCTCGCGCATGCCCTCCACCAGCAAGGCAAACGCCAGTGGCCCTGGCCTCTTCAACACTCGCACGTCCAGTTGCAGTCTGCCCATTTTCAACAACTGCCGGTGCAGCCGATCGATTTCCAGTTCTTCTGCCAATACCTCATCCCGTGCCTGGCCAAGCAGCAGGTTGCCTGCATCATGCTTGCGGAACACCTCGTAAAACAGCCCGCTGGACGCCTGGATCTGCCGGGTGCTCTTCTGCGCTGCGGGATACCCGCCAAATACCAGTCCGGCAATCTGGGCGATTTCACGAAAGCGCCGCAGCGCCATCTCCCCTGCATTCAGGCTGGCCAGCACATCTTCCAGCAGGTGCTCGGTATCGAGCGCCTGGGGCAGGTGCGTAGCCCAGTCCACTTCAGCGGGGCTGAGCAGTTCAAAGCCGTAATCGTTCACCGCTATGGATACTGACAGCGGCTGCACGCGGCTCACCCGCCAGGCAATCAGGCTGGCCAGGCCCAGGTTGGCCATGCGCCCGGCAAACGGGTACAGGAACAGGTGCCAGCCCTGGCGGGACTTGAAGGTTTCGGCCAGCAACGTGCCCGTGGTGGGCAACGCCGACCATTGTGCCTGTAAGGCCAGCAGCGGGCGCACCGCTCGCATTTCCGGGCCGTCGAAGCGTCCATGGGCTGCGGCGTCAAGTTGTTCGACCAGCGCGTCGGCCAGCTCACTCGAAAGCGGCATGCGCCCGCCGTTCCAGCGCGCCACCGCAGCCTTGCGAGCGGTGCTGCGGCGCACATAGGCTGTCATGTTTTCCACGCGAACCAGTTCCAGCACGCGGCCGGCAAACACCAGCGTATCGCCGGGGCGCAAGCGGGCGATAAAGGCTTCTTCGACACTGCCCAGCGTCTTGCCACCGCCACCCTTGCTCCAGTATTTCAGTTGCAGGTTGGCATCGCTGACAATGGTGCCGATACTCATGCGGTGGCGCCGCGCCAGGCGTTCGCTGGCCACCTTATATACCCCGTCGGCCTGGCGTTCGACACGCTGGTAGTCCGGGTAGGCACTGAGTGTGTTGCCGCCATGGCAGACGAAGTCCAGCGCCCACTGCCACTGGCTGTCGCGCAACCCGGCGAATGCCCAGGTGCTGCGTACTTCGGCCAGCAGCGTGTCGGGGTGAAAACCACTGCCCAGGGCCATGCTGACCAGGTGCTGCACCAGCACATCCATGCCCAGCCGTGGCGAGACCCGAGCTTCGATGTGCCCGGCTGCCAGTGCCTGCCGAGCCGCAGCGGCTTCCACCAGTTCCAGCGTGTGAGTGGGCACCAGGGTTACCCGCGAGCACCGCCCCGGTGCATGCCCGGAACGACCGGCCCGCTGCATCAACCGGGCAATGCCCTTGGCCGAGCCGATTTGCAGCACCCGCTCCACCGGCAGAAAGTCCACGCCCAGGTCCAGGCTGGAGGTACACACCACCGCTTTCAGGCTGCCTTGCTTGAGGCTGCGTTCGACCCAGTCACGGGTATCCCTGGCCAACGAGGCATGGTGCAAGGCAATCAGCCCAGCCCAGTCGGGGCGGGCTTCAAGCAGGGCCTGATACCAGAGTTCAGCTTGGGCGCGGGTGTTGGTGAACACCAGGCAGCTGGCGCTGGCATCGATCTGCTGGCCGACCTGGTCGAGCATCTTCAGGCCCATGTGCCCGGCCCAGGGGAAGCGCTCGATCGCAGTCGGCAGCAGGGTATCGACCTGCAGCGCCTTGTCCTGTCGCCCCTTTACCAGCAGGCCACCTTGCGGCAGCAGTACGTCGAGCGCGTGTTGCAGGTTGCCGAGGGTGGCGGACAGGCCCCAGGTCACCAGGCCAGGGTGCCATTGGCGCAGGTGGGCCAACGCCAGTTGCAGTTGTACCCCGCGTTTGTTGCCCAGCAGTTCGTGCCATTCATCCACCACCACCAGGCGTAGCGTGGCGAAATCCTCGCGGGCCTGTGCCCGTGTCAGCAGCAAGGTCAGGCTCTCGGGTGTGGTGACCAGTACACTGGGCAAGCGCCGGGCCTGCCGGGCGCGTTCGGCACTGCCGGTGTCGCCGCTGCGTACGCCCACGCTCCAGGCCAGCCCCAGTTCGTCCACGGGGGCCTGCAAAGCGCGGGCAGTGTCGGCGGCCAGGGCGCGCATGGGCGTAATCCACAGTACCTGCAATGGTGCAGGCTGGCGGCCTTGGGGCTGGGTGCTGAACGCGCGAAGCGCAGCAAGCCATACCGCATAGGTCTTGCCGGCGCCGGTGCTGGCGTGCAACAGGC
This sequence comes from Pseudomonas sp. NPDC089547, assembly GCF_050280665.1. Taxonomy (NCBI): domain Bacteria; kingdom Pseudomonadati; phylum Pseudomonadota; class Gammaproteobacteria; order Pseudomonadales; family Pseudomonadaceae; genus Pseudomonas; species Pseudomonas sp. NPDC089547. Next base: position 202,952 of record NZ_JBNNVS010000003.1, read on the forward strand.
CAGACTCACCGCGCTCCACGGCTGCCCAGACGCGTCGCTGGAAAGCGAACGGCTTCCAGCCGCGTTTGGCGAACCAGGCATTGGCAAGGTCGGTTGCGGCGGGCATGAGGCAGTGGGTCCGTTGAAGGTTGTGCTTCTACAGACCACCTGCCGAGGGCAATGGTTTTACCGAATCAGTTGCCCAGCAGGTAGCCGCTGCGGCACACCTGCTCGCCGGCTACATGGGCCACGACCATGCCGGCGGTGGCCATGCGCCTTACGCTGCGCGCATACAACAGGCCAGGCTGGCTGTTGCGCACGGCGGTCACCCGGTCGTTGAGCGGGTCGATGATTTCAGCGATCAACTGGCCAGCCTCCAGGTACTGCCCGGGCTTGGCGTGGTACACCAGCAGCCCGCCCAGTGGCGTGGCCACAGGTTCCACGGCAGCCAACGGTGTAGCAGGGCAGAGCAGTTCAGGCAGGGCAGGGCTGGAGCCCTTGATAACGCCCGTGTGGGTCAGGAAGTCGAGTATCGCCTGGCAGTCCTTGCTGGCCAGGTCATGGCTGACATCGGCCTGGCCGCGCAGCTCGACCGTGACCGCACTGCAGCCGAGCGGTATCGGGAAGCGCTTGCCGAAGCGTTGCTGCAACTGCCACCAGACCAGGCTGAAGCATTCATCGAACGACTGCCCGCCCGAGTCGGTGGCCAGCAGGCTGGCCTGGGCGCCGAGGTAGCGGGCCAGGGGTTCGATCTGTGGCCAGGCGTCTGGCGTGGTATACAGGTGTTCGACGGCTTCGAAGTCGCAGTGCAGGTCCAGCACCATGTCGGCATCGCAGGCCAGGCGCTGCAGGATCAGGCGCTGGGCCTGGAGCGGCGTGCGGGCCGGGTGCGCATCCAGCCCACGGCGCAGGTACTCGCGGATCAGCGCAACGTTGTGCGCCGGGTCCTGGGTCAGGTGTTCTTCGATCTGGTCGCCAATGCTGTCGGTGAGGTCGACGAAGTTGCGGTTGAAGTTCTCGCCGCTTTGCAGTTCGAAGCGCCCCAGGGGCGCATCCAGCAGCACTTGTTCCAGGCCAACCGGGTTGGCCACGGGTACCAGGGTGATTTCACGCTGCAGGCGGCCTTGCTCCTCCAGCTGCACGAGGCGGCGCTTGAGGTGCCAGGCCACCAGCATGCCCGGCAGCTCGTCGGCGTGCAGCGAGGCCTGGATATACACTTTGCCACCACCGCGGGGGCCGAAGTGGAAACTGTGCAGCTGGCGAGTGATGCCTGGAACGGGCGAGAGCAGTTCGTGGGTTGAATGGTGCATGGTGGTCCTGGGTGCGTGGCGAATACGGTCTGCGACACGGGTCGGCTCAAAGATAGAAGCATAGTTTCAGGCCTTGCGCCTCAGTCGATGGGGGCAATAGCACCGTGCTGGCTTCTTCGCGGGTAAACCCGTTCTCATAGAACTGCACATCACTTACTGATTTAGCAGGGACCCTGTGGGAGCGGGCAAGCCCGCGAACACCGGCGCAGCCGGTGCCATGCACCGCGCTGGATTCTTCGCGGCGGTTCGACGCCTCGACGCGCCCGCTCCCACCGGGACAGCGATAAAGCTGAGGGAAGCCAGCACGGCCTCAAAGCTTTTCTCAGGTCAGCAACGCCTGCAACGTGGCCAGGTCATCCGCCTCTTCCACAGGTTTATCCTGCCGCCAGCGCAGCATGCGCGGAAAACGCACGGCTATGCCGCTCTTGTGGCGTTTCGACAATGCGATGCCTTCGAAGCCCAGTTCGAACACCAGCGTCGGTGACACGCTACGCACCGGGCCGAAGGTTTCCACCGTGGTCTTGCGGATGATGGCGTCCACCTTGCGCATTTCTTCGTCGGTCAGCCCGGAGTAGGCCTTGGCAAAAGGCACCAGTGCGCGCCCAGGCGTGCCGACCGGTGCGTCCCAGACCGCGAAGGTGTAGTCGCTGTACAGGCTGGCCCGTCTGCCATGACCGCGCTGGGCATAGACCAACACGGCATCGACGCTGAACGGGTCGATCTTCCACTTCCACCAGATGCCCATGTCCTTGGTGCGCCCCACGCCGTAAAGGGCTTCGCGTTGCTTGAGCATCAAACCCTCGACACCCAGGCTACGTGATTGCTCGCGTTGGCGTGCAAGGTCGGCCCAGTCGGGGCCTGCAAGCAGGGGCGACAGCAGTACTGGGGCAAGCGGGTAGTTCTCCACCAGTTGTTCCAGTTGTCGACGGCGTTGGTACTGTGGCCGGTTGCGCCAGTCCTCGCCTTGCCACTCCAGCAAATCGTAGGCCTGCAAGACCACCGGTGCATCGTTCAGCAGTTTTTTACCGAGTGTCTTGCGGCCAAGGCGCTGCTGTAACAGCGCAAAAGGCTGGACGGCCAGGTCAGCAGGGCTATCGCCTGTCTTCCAGACCAGGATCTCACCATCCAGTACTACGCCATCGGGTAACATTTGCGCCAGGCTGTGCAGTTCCGGGAAACGCTCGGTAACCAGCTCTTCGCCACGCGACCACACCCATAGTTGGCCCTCACGCTTGACCACCTGGGCGCGGATGCCGTCCCACTTCCACTCGATCTGCCAGGCACTCGGCGGCCCCAGCAATGCGTCGAACTGTTCGGTTGGCACTTGCAGCGGGTGAGCCAGGAAGAACGGATAAGGCTGGCCGCCGCGCTGGCGGTGTTCTTCAGCCGACTCGGCAGCCACCAGCCGCTGATAGCTGGCTGGCGTGGGGCGGTGGCTGATATCGGTGTAGCCAACCAGCCGTTGGGCCACGCGCTTGGTATCCAGCCCGGCCAACTGCGCCAGGGCGCGGGTGACCAACAGCTTGGACACGCCCACGCGAAAACTGCCCGTGATCAGTTTCAGGCAGAGCATCAGGCTTGGGCGGTCCAGACGGGCCCATAGCGGTGGAAGGCGCTGCTGGATCTGTTCAGGTGGTAACCCGCGCAGGGGGAGCAGGTGTTGCTCCACCCAGCATGCCAAGCCCTCTTCAGTAGCATTGGTGCTCTGGGGGAGTAGCAGCGAAATGGTTTCGGCCAGGTCGCCTACGGCTTGGTAGCTTTCTTCGAACAGCCAGTCTGGCAGCCCGGCCAGGGCCATGGCCATTTCCCGCAGGAGGCGAGTAGGTACCAGCTGGCGCGGGCGCCCGCCGGCCAGAAAGTACACAGCCCAGGCCGCATCTTCGGCAGGGGCATTGGCGAAATAGTCGCGCAGTGCCTCCAGCTTGGCGTTGCTGGACGTGGTCGCGTCCAGGCGCAGGTACAACGTGGCGAAGGCTTTCATGGCGTGGGTTCGGCAGCGTTAACGTCGTCCTCGTTGCCGTACTCGGTGACGAAGGCGCGGGCATCGAGGCCTTGTTCATTGAGGTAGCGCACCAGCACGTTGACCGAACCGTGGGTGACCATCACCCGCTCGGCGCCGGTCTGGCCGATTGCCCACAGCAGGCCGGGCCAGTCGGCATGGTCCGAGAGCACGAAGCCCCGGTCCACGCCGCGGCGCCTGCGGGTGCCGCGCAGCAACATCCAGCCGCTGGCGAAGGCATCGCTGTACTCGCCGAAGCGGCGCATCCAGCTGCTGCCACCGGCCGAGGGAGGCGCCAGGACCAGCGCCTGGCGCAGGAGAGGGTCATTGCGCGGGATATCGCCGGCATAGCGGGTCTCCGGCAAACGTATGCCCGCGTCTCGGTACACCCGGTTGAGCGGCTCGACGGCGCCATGCACAAGGATCGGGCCGATGCTGTCGTCCAGCCCATGCAGAATCCGCTGGGCCTTGCCGAAGGCATAGCAAAACAGCACGCTGGCTTTTCCCTGTTCACTGTTTGTCCGCCACCACGCGTTGATGTCGGCAAAGATTTCGCCCTGGCTGGGCCAGCGGTAGATCGGCAGGCCGAAGGTCGATTCGGTGATGAAGGTGTGGCACGACACCGGTTCGAAGGGGGTACAGGTGCCATCGGGCTCAACCTTGTAGTCACCGGACGCAACCCAGACTTCACCCTGGTACTCAAGCCGCACCTGCGCCGAGCCCAGTACATGCCCGGCCGGGTGAAGGCTCAGAGTCACCCCGTGGTGCAGCAGACGCTCGCCGTAGGGCAAGGTCTGCAAGTTGATGTCCTGGCCCAGGCGGCTGCGCAGGATGCCGGCGCCTGGGGCGGCGGTCAGGTAATGGGCGTTGCCGATCCGTGCGTGATCACCATGGCCGTGCGTGATCACGGCGCGGTCCACGGGCCGCCACGGGTCTATGTAGAAATCACCGGGCGGGCAGTACAGGCCTTCGGGGCGTGCGATGACGAGGTCCATGGCGTGGGCGCTGGTTGCCGAGGGTACTTGTTAGGAGCTCGGAACTGATTTGAGAGTTCGAACGGATTATTGAGCGAAATGGACTACACGCCATTCAGAAATGCCGAAACGCCTTCTGCGGTTAACTGGATATTCAGGCCGAATGGGTGCAACAAAAATGTTGCGCCAAGCCGGTGCGTGGTGCACATTGGGTCTACGAAGGATTGCATGAAATACAGTGAATTTCGCCGATGGTTGCGAGGCCAGGGTGCTACGTTCGTAGCTGCCAAGGGCAGTCATTTCAAGGTTTATCTGGGTAATCGCCAGACAATCTTCCCAGACCATGGAGCAAAGGAAATAAGTGAAGGCCTGAGAAAAAAGATCCTGAAAGATCTGGGGTTGAATGTATGAAGGTTTTGGAGGGGCAGGTGATGATGTTCGAGTATTCGGTAGTCATCCATCAGGAAGACGGCAGTGTTTGGGTGAGTTGTCCCGATGTGCCCGAGATGGCTTGTGCCGGTGATACTTCGGAAGAGGCGCTGTTCGATGCCGTGGATGCGTTGGAGTCCGCGCTTTCGTTCTATGTGGATCAGAAGCAGGCTATTCCACTACCAGCAGCCGCAAGGGCTGGTCAGCCCGTGGTCCGTCTGCCTGCCCTGACGGCTGCGAAAGCGGCGTTGTGGAATACGATGGTGGCACAAAAAATCAGTAAGACCGAGATGGCTCGCAGGTTAGGGGTAAACCGTCCCCAGGTTGATCGTCTGGTCGATCTGTTGCACCGCTCCAAGATCGAACAGGTTGAGCATGCGTTGCATGTGTTGGGGCAACGGATCGAACTTTCAGTCGTGGCCGTTTGAGGCCTGAGCCGCCACTGCTGGCGGCTCAGGCTGACGCGTTACTTGCCAGGCACCAAGGTCAGTCGCTGGCTGCCATACGCCCGGCCAAAGTTCTGCTGCTGCAGCGGCAGGCTCATGAAGCGCCCTTTGAACCAGGCATCCAGCCCGTCACTGTAATGCGCGCTGGCCGGGTTGCCGGACTGGCCACTGCTGGTCAGCACCTGCAACGGTTCGGTCTGGCCGAAGTCGACGATCATGCGTGCCGAGGCGGGCAGGCGGGTGTCGAAGTCGCTGCCCCAGGCGTAGGGCGTGAGGGCCAGGGTAGTGAAGTCGCCACCTGCGGCCAGCGGCGCACGGTTTAGTGCATCGCCCAGGCCATGGTAGGCCGGGGCCGGCCAGCGATACTGGTGCAGCTTGCCCCACTGCCAGGCGCGGCGGTCGGCGCCGAGTTGCGTGGTGCCGGCATCTACTGCACCTGCCAGGCTGCGGGCGAGGATGGTGGGTTTGTCTTCTTTCTGCGGGGTGTTGCGGTCGTCCCAGAACGGGCTGTCGTCGCGGCCCAGCAGGTGATCGGCCTGCGCCGAGAACGACAACCGGGCATTGCTGACGAAGGCCTGCCAGGCTGGGCCGGACTCCGGGCCGAGGTCGTCGAGGAACGTCTGCCGGGCAACTTCTTGCAGGAACAGTTCGTACAGCGCGGCATCCGCCGACACCGGGCTCAGGCGGCCGTCGAAGGCCTTGAGCCGGGCCAGCGCGTCTCGGGCCTTGTCGCGCTGTGCGCCGGGCAGGGCATCAATCGCCTGCTTGAGTGGCTGGGCCATGCCAGGGGCGTCGAACATCTGCTTGAGCTTGTCGGCCAGCAAGGTCACCTGGTCGTTTTGCAGCGCCATCAGGCTGCGGCTGTCGTGGCGGCCATTACCGGCCAGCTGCGCCAGGCGCTCGGCACGCTCCGGGTAGTACCAGGTGCTTGAAAGCTGCATGCCATAACCGCGCGGCAGGCTGCGCTGGTTGGCGTGGCCGATCCAGCCGGCAGGTGGGTCCTGGTCGTAGGGGTGCAGCATGGGGTCGGCATAGCCGTCCCAGTCGTAGCGCCCTTCCCAGCCCGGCGAGGGCAGCAGGCCCTGGCCTTCGCGGCGGTTGGGGTAACGGCCGCTGACCTGCCAGCCGATATGCTCAGGCTCGGCGAACACGAAGTTGAGGGCGGCGGCAGTCACTTCACGGGTGCTGTCGAAGGCGCGCTCCACGTTTTTGGCCCGGGTCAGGTCGAACAATGCATCCAGGCTGCGGTCAGCCTTGTACTGCGGCAAGTTCAGCGCCAGGCCCAGGCTGGCGTTGTCGGGCTGGGCCAGCAGGGTGCCGTGGCGGGTGTCGTACATCACCTCGCGCAGCGGGCGCTGGCCACGGACGAAGAAGGTTTCGCTACGGGCGCGGGCCGGCAGCCATTTGCCATCGGCCAGGTAGCTTAGCTGGCTGCCCTGGCGGCGCAGTTGCTCCAGGTACAGGTCCTGGTTGTCGGCCATCACTGCGCTGCTGCTCCAGGCCAGCTTGCCGTTGTAGCCGGCCAGCACAATCGGCAGGCCGGGCAACGACAGGCCGGCGACCTGGTACTTGCCGGTATGGATCTGTATCGGGCTCAGGGCCCAGGCGGCGCGGCTGTCGCTGGCCAGCAGGCTCTTGCCACTGCGGCTGCGCTGCGGGCCCAGGGCCAGGTTGGCCGAACCCGGGCTGCCGAGCAGGTCGAGGTCGGCCAGCTTCTGGCTGGCAGCGGCCAGTGCTGGCAAGCCCGGCAGCTGGCTGGCCAGGTTCAGGCCTTTGAGTTTGTCCACTTCGCCGTCGGCCAATGGCTCGTCCGGGGCGCCGGGCAGCAGCCAGGCCAGTTTGTCGCTGCCGGCCTTCTGCGCCAGGGTCAGGGCGCTGAGTTCTTCCTGCAGGTTCACCGACTGGCTGAACGCGTACAGGCTGAAGATCAGCGCCGAGTCTTCAGGCTTCCAGTACTCCGGGCGATAGCCACTGTTGGCCAGGCCGGCAGGCAGTTTGTCGCGGTAGCGGAACAGGTAGGCATTGACCCCGCGTGCGTACACTTCAAAGAAGCGCTTGAGCCGTGGCGATGCGTCGGCATATTGCTGGGCAGCGCTCTGCTTGAGGTTGGCGGCGCGCATCAGGCGGTCGATGTCCAGCGCGTCGCTGCCGGCAAGTTCCGCCAGGCGGCCCTGGGCAAGCAAGCGCATGGCGACCATCTGTTCGATGCGATCACCTGCGTGCACGTAGCCCAGGCTGAACAGCGCGTCATGGAAGCTGCTGCTTTCGATCAGCGGGGCGCCCATGGCGTTGCGGCGCACCGAGACGTTCTGTGCCAGGCCCTTGAGCGGCTGCACGCCGCTGGTCGGTGGCACGCTGTCCTGGTAGCCGCCCGTCTGGCAGCCGGCCAGCCCGAGCATGCCGAGCAGCGTGGCAGCGGTTGCAAACCGCGGGCGGAAGGGAGGAAGGGCGGGGGCGGCCATGGCAAGGGCTCCTGCAAGGCGTGGCGGGTTTCGAAAGGCGCTAAGGTAGTAAGCGCGCAGGCGCCGTGCAAGGTCCGTGGGCGGTTTATTTGTCAGCGCTGACTCAAACGATGAAGTGGTCTGCCAGCGTGTCGGAGAAGTGCGTGCAGTTGATACGTGCATAGCGGCGGTAGTCACGGGTGACGGCGAACGCCGAGCCGGGCATCAGCAGGATCTTGTGTTGTTCCAGTTTGCGCACCAAGGGTTGCAGGTCTGGCAGGTCTGGGTGATACACCCAGAGGAACATGCCCCCTTGCGGTGCGATTTCAAACTGCCAGCCGCGCTCAAGCAGTAACCGTTGGGTCTGCACCTGCTGCCTGATCATGCGCTGCTGCACATCTTTCATATGCCGCGCATAGGTGCCATCCGACAGTATGGTGTTGACGAAGCGTTCGCAAAACGCCGGTACCGCAACGCAGGTCAGCAGTTTCAGGCGTGTCAGCGGTTCTATCAGGTCTAGCGAGCAGGCGATGAAACCCACGCGCAAGGATGCCGACAGGCATTTCGAGAAGCTGCCGATGTAGATCACCCGGTCCAGGTTATCCAGCTCGGCGAAAGTCTGGCGCACGGCAGGGCTGAAGTCGCCATACACGTCATCTTCGACCACGAAGAACTCATGCTCCACCGCCAGGCGCAGCACGCTGAACGCGTTGTGCGGGCTGATGTTGCTGCCGGTCGGGTTGTGGAAGGTGCTGTTGCAGAAAAACGCCCTGACCTTGTTGTGCACCAGGTAGCGCCGCATTTCTTCTACATCCGGGCCGTCCTGAGTACGCCGAACGCCGACCACATGCCCGCCGGCCAGCTGGATGAGCTTGATCAGGTTGCCGTTGCCCGGCTCGTCCACGAAAACGTGATCGCCTGGTTTTATCAGCAGCCGCGCGACCAGGTCCAGGCCTTGTGTGGCGCCCAGCGTGGTCAGCAACTGGTTGGGCCGCACATCGACACGGGTCAGCCGCTTCATGTGCACGCACAGTTGTTTGCGCATGGGCAGGTAGCCCTGGATGTCGCCGTACTCAGCCAGCGAGCTCTGCTCCAGCCGCGCCGTGCGGCGAATGGCCTTGGCCAGCAACTCGGTGTCACGCCAGGCGGGGGGGAGCCAGCCGCTGCCCAGCTTGGTGTAGTGCTGGCCACCTTGCAGCAATTTGAACAGTGGGTCGCCTGCCATGCACTCGGGTTCGTGGATCACGCCTGTTTGCCGTGACCGGGTTGCGACGAAGTAGCCGCGGCCCGGCGATGCCGTCAACACACCCTCGCTGACCAGCTGGGCATAGGCCGATACAACGTCGTGATAGCTGAATTCGACCGCAGCCGTCAGTTTCCTGATGGAGGGCATGCGCTGCCCGGGCAGCCACTCCCCCGCATCCAGGCGTTGTTTCAACTGATGATGAAGGCTGCTGGGGTTCATGGCAGGTCTCGAACCGTTAGAAAAAAAGCCTAACAGTTAACGGAAATGCTTGTCGACTGTTCGTTTGCAAATGGCCAGTACATGCCACTATCCCTATGTCGGAAGTTTTGGCTGCCCGCCCAGGCAGCACCTTTAGCGTCTGTGCAACCAGACAACTGGATATCGAGCCCATGCACTCTATGGATATGCAATCAGCCGTCATTGCCAGGCTACCTGTGCCTGATGAACTGGAAACATTCAAGGTTGTAAGGAACCTTGTTACATCGGCGCTATTGGAGTGTTGTTCAGTTGATGAATTTGAAGCCTTGAAAGAAACCACGGTTATTCAGTGCGTCACCGAACAAGCCCATGCTGATTTGCAGGCCTTTGCCCTGAAGGACCCGGCGGCTGGCCGCGACCTGGTATTCATTGCAAAAACCTACACTTCGTATTCTGCGGTTTTACATTATCGGCTTGCCCACTGGATCTACAACAATACAACTGCGGCCTACGGCGCCGGTGGCCAATGCCTGGCGGCGATGATCTCCAGGCGCGGGAAAATGCTCTCGGGAGCGGAAATCCACTTCCGCAGCCGCATCGGCGCGCGCTTCATCATCGACCACGGCATGGGCACTGTCATCGGCGAAACGTCGACCATTGGTGACGATTGCTACGTGCTTGGCGGCGTCACGCTGGGTGCCCGGGGTATCAGTGGCAACCCGTCGAGCCGCAGGCACCCGACCCTGGGCAACGGCGTACAAGTCGGCGCTTTCGCCAGTGTGCTGGGGGCTATTCACGTGGGTGACGGCGCATTTATCGGGCCGGGTTGCATTATTACCAAAGATGTACCAGCCGCTGCCCGGGTACAGGTTAAAACATCATTGCAGGTGGTACTCGAATCATGAACGCTCTGAACTATGAAGTTTTGCGCAATACCGAAAAACTGTATTACAAAGACCAATACCTGGCGGTTGCGAATACTCAAGTAACGCGGGTGCATGGTGACGGTATCGAACTGCACAGTACCGTGGCTTATCCGGAAGGTGGCGGTCAGGAAGCTGATATTGGCACCATTGAATTACCGATAGGGACCGTGCGTTTCGTCTGGGTTAAAAAACTCTATGGCAGCCCTATTCGACTTGAAGGTTTCAAAGGCGGAAAACTGGGCGGGATCATTATTCATAGCGTGCACCCTGATGACCTGCACCTGCTGGATGAGGTCACTGTAGGCATGCCTGCCCGGGTCACTATCGATATCGAACGGCGCGAACGGCTGACGCTGTCCCACAGTGCCAGCCACTTCCTGTATGCCGCTGCCATCGGGCTGCGTGAAGAACTGAAGCAATGGACCATCGGCTGCCACATCAAGGAGGATTCGGCACGTTTCGACTTCCTGGTAGAGGACGCCTTCACCGCCGAGGAGGTGGTTGAGATAGAGCGTCGGGCCAACGAACTGATCGGCTGCGATGCGCCCATCGAGCACTATGCGGTCGAGGGCCTGGAAGACGCGCGCTTGTGGACCTACAACGGTATCGAGATTCCGTGCGGTGGCACGCACCTCGATTCACCTCGGCGCATCGGGCGCCTGAGCGTCAGGCGCAAACGCCTGGGCAAAGGCAAGGAGCGGCTGATCTGCGCGTTCCCCGATGCCGAAGTTGACGTGTCCACCTACCACGAGCACGCACTATGAACAGCACGTTACCGCGGCGCACGTACCTGTACTTCACCGCACAGTCGATCAACCTGACCACTGCCGTCATGTCAGTGACCATGGCCGCCATCGTCGGCGCGGCGCTGGCGCCAGACGCTGCATGGTCGACGGTGCCATACGGCTTTCAGTTTTTGAGCCTGATGCTGGCAACCTACCCGGTTTCCCGGCTGATGAGCCGCATCGGCCGCAAGAAGGCCTTCATGCTGGGCGCAATTCCCTTGGCATTGTCTGGTGTCAGTGGCTTTCTGGCCGTGGAACATCAGCACTTTGCAACCTTGGTACTCAGCCACTCGGCGCTGGGTGTGTATATCGCCTTCGCCAACTTCAACCGTTTTGCGGCCACCGACAACCTGCCCCAGGCCCTGAAGCCCAAAGCCCTTTCGCTGGTAGTGGCAGGGGGCGTTCTGGCCGCTGTGGTCGGGCCGACGCTTACGGAATGGCTGCGGGATGTGGGGGGCTACCCACTGTTTTCGCTGTGTTATGCAGCCTTCGTCGGCCTGGCGCTGCTGTCACTGCTGATTGCCTTGTGCCTGCCCGACGATGCCGGTGTGGCCCGCGCGGTCAACAGCGCCGCGAAGGCGGCTGACGCGCGTGCCGAGCCGCCAAGCCCAAGCGTGGTCGTGGCAATGGCCGTTGCGGCGCTGGGCTACGGAATCATGAACCTGCTGATGATCCAGGCTTCGATGCACATGAAACACATGCATGAGGACTTTTCTGATGTGCGCCTGGCCATCCAGTGGCATGTGATTGCCATGTTCGCCCCGTCGTTCTTCACCGGTGCGATCATCCAGCGGTTAGGCATCAAGACCACCATTTGCGCGGGCCTGGCCCTGTTGATCGGCTGCTCGGCGCTGAATATCTGGTCGCACAGCTACGCGATGATGACCTTGGCACTGATTGCCCTGGGGCTGGGGTGGAACCTGACGTATGTGGGCGGCGGCGCCTTGCTGGCCCAGTCGCTGCAGAACAGCCCGGCGGCGATGCAGATGCAGGGCAAGAACGACCTGGCCATCGCCATCTTCGCCACCCTGGGTGCGTTCAGCCCGTCGCTGTTGTTGAGCACGGTCGGCTGGGACGGCACCAACGCCATCTGCATGGCCCTGTGCATCGGGCTGCTGGTTGCCACTGCCGGCCTGCTGCAGAACAAGGCCAGCCTGCATACTTCAATGGAAGGTAGCCGCAAATGAGCGAGCTCATCAGCGTCAGCGATCGCATCTATACCAAGCTGGAGATGAACAACCCGGGTGGGAGCCACAAATACCGGGCAGCACAGCGTATCGTCGAGCATGCCGTGCGCAATGGCGACATCATTCCCGGGGTGACAACCGTCATCGAAAAAACCGGTGGCAGCTTCGGTTTTGGCTTGCTGGCGGCGTGCCACAAGTACCAGGTCGCCGTGGAGCTGGCGGTCGGGCTCAGTTTCAGTCAGACCAAGCGGGATCTGCTTGAGTGTTTTGGTGCCCGGCTGATTGGCAAGGAAATGCTGATCGCTGGTGCCACCCCCAAGGATGTAGTGATGCATCACCTGGATAACCAGGCAGCGCTGGGCAGGTCATACTTCTACACCGATCAGTTCAACAACCCGGTGGCCATCGAGGCCCATCGTTACCAGACAGCCAGCGAATTGGCCGTGCAGCTGACCAACGCCGGGGCAGGGCGGGAAGTCCTGTTTGTGGGGTGCGCAGGTACAGGTGCCAGTTTCACAGGCATTACCCTGGGGCTGAAGGATCATGGCTTTGAGGTGTCGACGGTGTTGGTCGACCCCAGCGGGTGTGACTCACGGGCGGGGGTGTTTGCCGATCATCGCTTCGAAGGCATGGCGGTGGGCGTATGCCCGCCCTTCATGGACTGGTCGCTGGTGGATGAGCGGGCGCAAGTGCAGCATGCAGAAATGCTGGCCGCACAGCGCTGGTTCTACATGCAAAGTGGCATTTTCGTCGGCAACACCGCCGCTGCCTGCCTCGCCGTTGCCCAGCGTATGGCCCAGCACCCGCGCTATGCCGCGACCACCGTGGTGACCATCGCCTACGACGCCGGCCTCTGGTACCAGGACCTGCTGGGGGCAAGCCGGCGCAAGGCCGCCTAGGGCAGAGCCCGCAGCAGGGGGCGGTCAGGTCAGGCGCCGTGGCACTTCTTGAATTTCTTCTCGCTACCGCACGGGCACGGGTCGTTACGGCCAACGTCCTTCAGGGCGTTGCGTACCGGCTCCTGGTGGCCGTGGTTGCAGTGCGGGCCGTGTACATGGCCATGGTCATGGTCATGGTGGTGATCATGATCGTGGTTGCAGTCAGGGCCATGAACGTGGGGTTGTTGGGACATTGCAGGGTTACTCCGGGATGTGATCGCCGGGGATTATCTCACCACTGCGCGATAAGTGCAGGTCTCGATGGATAAGCAACCCGGTCGCCAGTTCGCCCTGCAGGGTGTAGTGCAGCGGCTGTTTGCTTCTGAGTAGCTTGGCCAGTGGCTTGAGGTGCTGCCACAGGTTGGTTCGCGCGGTGATCTTGAAGGTGCGCCGGGCATGCCCGCCCACGCTGCGCCATACGCTGGTTTCATCCTGTACCAGCAGCAGGTCGTTGAGGCGTATGGCATACGACAGGTTGCGGATGAACAGGCGGCTGTCATTGGGGTTGTCGACCCGCAGGTGCAGCACGAATTCCTGCTCCAGCAACCTGGCCTTGACCGTTTCGACCTCGACCAGGTGCACCTCGGGCTCGCGCCACTCGTCACCGCCCCAACTGGCACAGCCCGCCAGCAGCGCCAGCAAGGGGGCGAGCAACAGCAGGCGGGCGCTCATGCTTAGCTACCCACGTAACTGGCGCAGCATTTCTTGAACTTCTGCCCGCTGGCACAGGGGCAGGGGTCGTTGCGCCCGGCCTTCAGGCCAACGGTTGGGTCGATGAAGTACCAGCGCCCGCCATGCTGTACGAACGCTGAGCGTTCACGGTGCTGGTGATCGCCCTCCTGGTCGTGCCAGCGCGCGGTAAAGGTGACAAAACCGTGCTCTGGCTGGCCACCCAGTACCTCTGCGCTTTCCACCTCCAGGCCCAGCCAGGTGCTCTGGGCGCTCCAGGCAGCCATGCCGGCACGGTCCAGTTCGGCTTGCTGGGCGGGCAGGGTGGTGGCTACCAGGTAGTCGACCAGGCCAAGCACGTAGGCACTGTAGCGTGAGCGCATCAGCGTCTGGGCATCCGGTGCCGGGGTACCGGCATGGTAATGCCCGCAGCAGGCATCGAGCAGGTTGCCACTGCCACAAGGGCAGACCGAGACACTCATCATCACCACCAGTACTTGCCGAAGTTTTCAGGGTTGGCCCAGAACCTGGCGTTAAGCCAGTCCGGGACTTGCTTGTAGTCATGTAGATCATAGGTGAACAGGCTCAAAACCTGCTGGTCACGGCAGAATTTCTCGCTGGCCGACATGGCCAGGGCGAAAAAGTCGGTGTCCTGCCAGCCGCTGGCGGCCAGATCCGCCAGCACCGCAACCCGGCTGGCATTGAGGTTGCGAATGCCGCCGAGCAGTTCCAGCCCGGTGCGCTTGGGCAGATGCTCCAGGCAGTCCACCAGTACCGCCAGGTCAAAACGCTGGGCCGCCAGCTCGGCGGGCAGCGGGCCCGGTGCCGCCGTGGCGATGGTCACCTGCGGGTGTGCCTGGGCGAAGGCGTCCAGCGCCGGGAAGCGTGTGCCTACCAGCAGCAGGCGTTGCGGGGTGAAACGCTCCAGCAAGGCCGCCAAAGCTTGCTGTGGGGTGCGTTGGGAGAAACCTTCGGTCATTGCCTGTCCTCATTGAAGTCGTCCAAGACTAGCGGTCCGCAGCCCGCGGGCAAAGAGGCATGTGGCCACGTCGTGGCTTATTGCTGGCAGGGTTGGAATGCGCGGTCTTTACTCCCAGAGATCGGTCTTATGCCGATTCCCCCTAGGAGAAGCAATGAAATGAGCATAGTACGCACAGCGATACCCCTGGTACTGCTCACCAGTGTGTTGACTGGTTGTGCAGGTTTGCAAAAAACCGACTGGCCGAAGTGTGCTGCCGTCGGGGGTGTAGGCGGCGCCGCGTTGGGCGCGATTGAAAGTTCCAGCTGGGCTGGCTGGGGTGCGTTGCTGGGCGGTGGCCTGGCGGCGGGCTACTGCTGGGCCCATGGCGATGGCGACGAGGATGGCGACGGCGTGCCGGACAGCCGGGACAAGTGCCCGGGCACGCCGCGTGGTGTGCAGGTCGATGCCAACGGGTGCCCGCCAGAGCCGGCAGCCGTGGTCGAGGAAGTGGTGGTGCAGAAGGAAGAAGTCATCGTCATCCGTGATGTGCACTTCGAGTTTGACTCTGCGAAGCTGACCGCCCGCGACAAAGAGCGCCTCAATACCATTGCCACGCGTCTGAAACAGGAAGCGCCATCCGCCCGCCTGAGCGTCAGCGGCCATACCGACAGCGTCGGCTCCGACAGCTACAACCAGAAACTGTCCGAGCGCCGTGCCCACTCGGTGACCGATTACCTGGTCGAGAGCGGCGTACCGCGCAGCAGCTTCGTGTCGGTGGTCGGTGCTGGTGAAACCCAGCCAGTGGCAGACAACGCTACAGCCGAAGGGCGTGCCATGAACCGCCGTACCGAGATCAAGATCCAGCGGTAAGCCGGCGTGCGCCCGTGCCTTGAGCAGTGGCACGGGCGCGTGTTGATGCCGGTTAGCCGTTTGTGGCCAATGACACAGGAGCATTCAGCATGAGTGTGACGTCGAAGGCGGCATTGCCGCTGTTGGTGGCAGCCAGCCTGCTCGCAGGCTGCGCCACGCACAGTGATGGCAGCGCGCCCCTCAACCAAAGGACCTGGCCTGTTTGCAGCCTGCTGGGCGGCCTGGTCGGTGGCGGCCTGGGCGCTATCGAAAGTTCTGCCTGGGCCGCAGGTGTCGGGGCCCTGGGTGCCGTCACCGGGGGGCTGATCTGTTACGCCCAGGATGGTGACGAAGATGGCGACGGTATTTTTGACCGCCGCGATCACTGCCCTGACACCCCCGCCAACACGGCGGTCGACCACATGGGCTGCCCGTTGAAGGAATACCCGGCAGCGCCGCCTGCCACTGCGCCCGAACCGTCACCTGAAGTGATCATCCTGGATGACAACGGCGCGGTGATGTTCGCCTTCGATTCAGCCGACCTGACGCCGGCTGCCCAGCAACGGCTGCAAGGCCTGGTGGCGAAGCTCAATTCACCGACAGTAGCCAAGGTTGCCGTGATCGGGCATACCGACAGCGTCGGCTCCGACAGCTACAACCAGGCGCTTTCCGAGCGCCGTGCCAGCAGCGTGGCCGAATACCTTATCAGCCAGGGGCTGGAGGCGGGCAAGGTCACCAGCCAAGGGCGTGGGGAAAGCGAGCCGATCACCGACAACGAAAGCGAAGAGGGGCGCGCCCGCAACCGACGGGTGGAGCTGCACCTGAACTGAGCGGTGCTGGCGCCTGCCTTGGCATTGCAGTTAATGTTGGCCGCACGGCCCGCTCGAACGGGCCGTCTCGACATAACAACAATCCATAGGGGGCGGGGTATGAAGTTCATCCTGGGCCTGGGCAAGGTCCTGACAGTCGCTTTCTGGGGTGTGGTGTTGTTCAATCAGTTGATGCCACAACCCTTGCCCTTCAATCTGCTGATCAATGCCGCTGGTATCTTCCTGTTCGGCCTGCACCTTCTCGAAGTGCTGTTCTTCAATGGCAGCTTGCGTGGGCGTAGCCACCGCTGGTTCGACCGCTTGCAGATCCTGTTGACGGGTATCTTTCATGTCATGTCCATTCCCCGTGCGCAGGAGGCGCCGCGAAATGCGTAATCTGATGTTGCTGGCCATGTTGGCCGCACCCCTGGCCCAGGCCGAAAGCCTTGAGGTCGCCGCCAATTCCATGCTGCGCCTGCCTGACAAATCGGCCAGCGTGCACCTCACGCACCTGCGTGTCGCTGATTCGGCAACCCTGCTGCTGCCAGCCTCGCTTGCGCAATTGACGGTCGACCAGCTGGAACTGGGGCGTGATGCGCGTATCGCCATTGCCCCTTCCGACAGCCCGTTACTGATCGAGGCGCGGAGCGCGAGGTTGGGCGAGGGCAGCGAATTCAGTGCCCCCGGGTCGGCGGGCAATTATCAGCGGGCAGCCCGCTCAGGCCGCAGCCTGGACCTGAAACTGGCTGAACTGGATGCCGAACGGGTGGCGATCGATGCACGCGGTGGCGCGGGCGCGCCGGGTTACGTGGGGCTTGATGGCGGCAACGGCCAGGCCGGGGGCTGTACCTGGGGCCAGGCCAGCCGCGGTGCCAATGGCGATGACGGCGGTAATGGGCACGACGGCGCACCGGGTGGGCGCATTCGCCTGAGCCTGCCGCAGGGCTTCCCGCAGGAGCACATCGTGGTGCGTCTGGACGGCGGGGCACCGGGCAAGGCCGGGGCGGCCGGCAAGGCAGGTAAAGGCGGGGCGAGCAAAGGGTGCCTGGTGTACCGCACCGACGCTGGCGCCAATGGCCGGCCGGGTCAGCCTGGGCAGCCTGGTCTGGCGGGGGCCGCGGGGGAGTTGATCTTGCAGCGCCTCTAGAAGCCTTATCGCGTCCCGTTGTAGGAGCGGCCTTGTGTCGCGACGGGCTGCGCAGCAGCCCCGGCAAATTATGCAAAAACGCTGAAATCCGGGGGCTGCTGCGCAGCCCGTCGCGACACAAGGCCGCTCCTACAGGGACCGCGTAGAGCCTGTCAGAACATCAGCCGCGAACTGGCAACTGCAACGACCGCCAGGCCCAGCAGCAGGTTGATGCCCACCATCCGCCGAATCCGCCCCAGCACTGCCGCACCCGTCGGCCAGTCCTCGGCCTGCACCGCCGCCTTCAACTCTGGCAACAGCAACGCCTGAATGCGCATGAACAAGGCAAACATGGCGATCCCACCACCGATCATCACCTGCACGTACTTCGGCGCAGTCTCGAAGCCACTGAAGCGCATGTGCAACATGCCGATACCACTTATCGCCAAAATCGCCACGGCCAGCCAGACCCAGCCGAAGAAGCGTCGGAAAACTTCCACCCACAGGCGCAACCGCGCAGGCCCTTCAAGGGCTGCAACCGTTGCCGGGCGCAGCACCAGCCAGGCGAAGAACATGCCGCCGACCCATACCAGGGCGGCCAGAACATGCAGTGTGTAGGGCAGGGCAAAGGCGAGCATCCGGATCTCCATGCGGCATAAAGGGCAATAGCGGGGTATGATAGCCGCCCCATGCGAAACACTGAAAATATATCCAGCCCTCCGGGCACCTGCAGACCATGATCAGCAACGAACTCAAAGCCACCATCCAGGGCGCCTACTCGCGTTTTCTAGAAGCCAAGAGCCTCAAGCCACGCTACGGCCAGCGCCTGATGATCGCCGAAGTGGCCAAGGTGCTTGGCGACATCGCCTGCGACGACGAAGGCCGCCGTGCCGGCGAGCCTGCCGTGGTGGCGGTCGAGGCAGGCACCGGTACCGGCAAGACGGTGGCCTACAGCCTGGCTGCCATTCCAGCGGCCAAGGCTGCTGGCAAGCGCCTGGTCATTGCCACTGCGACCGTGGCCCTGCAGGAGCAGATTGTCTTCAAGGACCTGCCCGACCTGATGCGCAACAGCGGGCTCAACTTCAGCTTCGCCCTGGCCAAGGGCCGTGGCCGCTATCTGTGCCTGTCCAAGCTCGACATCCTGTTGCAGGAGGGTCACGCCCAGTCGGCCACGGCCCAGTTGTTCGAGGAAGAAGGCTTTCGCATCGAAGTCGACGAGCGCAGCCAGAAGCTGTTCAACAGCATGATCGAGAAGCTTGCCGGCAACCGCTGGGACGGCGACCGTGACAGTTGGCCCGAAGCCCTGGAAGACCAGGACTGGGCACGCCTGACCACCGACCATGGCCAATGCACCGGCCGCCACTGCCCGAACTTCCAGCAGTGCGTGTTCTACAAGGCCCGTGAAGGCATGGGCAAGGTCGACGTGATCGTCACCAACCACGACATGGTGCTGGCCGACCTGGCCCTGGGTGGCGGCGCGGTGTTGCCCGACCCACGCGACACCCTGTACGTGTTCGACGAAGGCCACCACCTGCCAGATAAGGCCATTGGCCATTTCGCCCACTATTCGCGCCTGCGCTCCACGTCCGACTGGCTGGAGCAGACGGCCAAGAACCTGACCAAGCTGCTGGCCCAGCACCCGCTACCCGGCGACCTGGGCAAGTACATCGAGCAGGTGCCAGAGCTGGCGCGGGAAGTACGCACCCAGCAGCAGTTCATGTTCACCCTGTGCGAGCAGGTTGCGGACTTCCGCCCCAGCGAGGACACCGAAGGCCGCGAACGCCCGCGCTACCGTTTCGAGGGCGGCGTGGTGCCAGAGCAGATCCGCGAAGTGGGCATCGAGCTGAAAAAGGGCTTTGCCCGCCTCAACGACCTGTTCACCCGCCTGGCCGACCTGCTCAAGGAAGGCATGGATGGCGAGGTCAGCATCGGCATCGCCAGCCACCAGGCCGAGGAGTGGTATCCGCTGTTCGGCAGCCTGGTCACGCGGGCCCAGGGCAACTGGGAACTGTGGACGGCCTTTACCGCCGAAGACCCGGAAGACAGCCCGCCCATGGCGCGCTGGCTGACGCTGGCCGAGAGTGGTGCGATGTTCGATATCGAAGTCAACGCCAGCCCCATTCTTGCCGCCGAAATGCTCCGCCGCAGCCTGTGGAGCGTTGCCCACGGTGCGTTGGTGACGTCGGCGACATTGACCGCGCTGGGTAAATTCGACCGCTTCCGGATGCGCTCCGGCTTGCCGCGTGATGCAGTCACCTGCGTGGTGCCCAGCCCGTTCGTACACGGTGACGCCGGCTTGCTGCGGGTTCCCGACCTCAAGGCGGACCCCCGCGATGCGGCGGCACACACCGCGGCGATCATCCGCGAATTGCCGAACATTGTCGAAGATGCCCGCGGCGCATTGGTGCTGTTCTCCTCGCGCAAGCAGATGCAGGACGTGTTTGATGGGCTGGACCGTGACTGGCGCAAGCTGGTGCTGATCCAGGGCAACCTGTCCAAGCAGGAAACGCTGAACAAGCACAAGGCGCGGGTCGACGATGGCCAGCACAGCGTACTGTTTGGCCTGGCCAGCTTTGCCGAGGGGGTCGACTTGCCTGGTGCGTACTGCGAGCACGTTGTCATCGCCAAGATTCCCTTTGCCGTTCCCGATGACCCGGTCGAGGCTGCGCTGGCGGAGTGGATCGAGGCACGAGGCGGCAACCCGTTCATGGAAATTGCCGTGCCCGACGCCTCGCTGAAGCTGATCCAGGCCTGTGGCCGCCTGCTGCGTACCGAACAGGATCGCGGCGTCATCACCTTGCTTGACCGTCGCCTGGTCACCCAGCGCTACGGCAAGGCTATTCTCAACGCGCTGCCGCCATTCCGGCGGGAGATTTCCTGACCGCCGGAGCAATTGCTCCGGCGTGCTGTCCATTCCTCAGTCTTGGGCCCATGAGGGGCCTGAAGGAGAGCCCCAGCCTTATGGTCCGCCACACCCTGCCTGCCGTTTTTGCCCTGTTGTTCAGCTCGCCCTTGCTGGCTGGGCAGCAGACGCTGTTCAGCTTCGTGCGCCCGGCCTCGGTGGTCAATGTGGCGACCGAGGATACCGGCATGCCGCAGTACAACGCGGAGCAAACGGCCGAGGGCGAGGTACTGCGGCGCGTGGTGTTCAACCCGGCCGAGCGGCCGACCTTGCGCCTGAGCCCGCAAGGCGGGGTGTGGGACTGGTCTGCCGGGCAGTTTCTCACCTTGCGCCTGCAAAGTGCCATGGACTGGGCGCTTACTGTGGATGTCACGGTGCAAGGCAGCGATGGCCGCACATTGACCAGCCGTATCGACCTGCCTGCCGGCCCTGCGCAAACGGTGATGGTGCCCCTGACTGCCAGCTCGCCGCTGAGCCAGGGCATGCGCGCCGGTCCACCCATGCCATGGAACCATGGCGGTCAACGCTTGCTGTTGACCAGCAGTGCTGGCGCGGTAGACCTCAAGCAGGTGGCTTCGGTGAGCCTGAGCATACCTAGCCCCAAGGTGGCGCAGAACCTGCTGATCGAGCGGGTGGGTATTCAGGATGACGACCAGGCTTACAAGGCGGCGTACCAGGAGCTGATCGATGCTTATGGACAGTCCACTCGCGCCAACTGGCCGGAAAAGGTTGGCAATGACGAGCAGCTCAAGGCGGCCGATACGCGCGAACAACAACAGCTCAAGGGCTGGCTGGCTGAGCGCGCAAAGCAGCACCTGGACGAATATGGCGGGCTGCTGGCCGGGCCTGCGTTCGAGGCCAAGGGCTTCTTCCGCACCGAAAAGCGTGACGGCCGCTGGTACCTTGTAACGCCAGAGGGGCACCCGTTCTATTCCCTGGGGGTCAACGCGGTAGCAGCAGACGGCGGGCGCACATACGTCGCAGGCCGTGAGGGCATGTTCAAGGCGTTGCCGGGCGAAGGTGATGCACTGGCCGCATTTTATGGCGAAGGCAACAACGACGATGGCAACGCCTCGTCGCAAGGGCGCAACTTCAAGCAAGGGCGTTGGTTCGATTTCTACGCCGCCAACCTGCAGCGCACCTACGGCAAACCGTGCCCGCCCGCCGTAGAAGGGCAGCCAGCCAACTGCCCGCCACTGGTGCTCGATGCCGACCGCTGGCAGGCACATGCACTCGACCGTTTGCAGGCCTGGGGTTTCAATACGGTCGGCAACTGGAGCGAGCCCGCCCTGGGCCAGGCCAAGCGAATACCCTACACCTTGCCGCTGTCGATCGTGGGTGATTACGCCAGCATCAGCACCGGCATGGACTGGTGGGGCAGCATGCCCGACCCGTTCGACCCGCGTTTTGCCATGGCTACCGAGCGCGCCGTGGCGATCGCTGCACGTGATCACCGTGACGACCCTTGGCTGATCGGCTACTTCGCCGACAACGAACTGGCCTGGGCGGCACCGGGTAATGACCCCAAAGCCCGTTATGGCCTGGCCTACGGCACCTTGCGCCTGACCACCGATGTGCCAGCCAAGCGCGCCTTTCTCAAGCAGCTTCGCGACAAGTACCGCAACCAGCAAGGGCTTTCCAAGGCCTGGGGCATTGAACTGACCGCTTGGGAACTGATGGAAGACCCGGGCTTCGAGGCGCCGTTGCCCAACCCGGAGCACCCGGAAATCGAGCGTGACTACCAGCACTTCCAACAGGTATTCGCCGAGACCTACTTCAAGACCATTGCCGATTCCTTGAAGTGGCACGCCCCCAATCACCTGCTGCTCGGCGGCCGCTATGCGGTCAGCACGCCGGAGGCAGTCAAGGCCTGTGCCGAGTTCTGCGATGTGCTCAGCTTCAACTTCTATACCCTCAAACCGCAGGACGGCTACGACTTTGCCCTGCTTGCGGAGCTGGACAAGCCGGTGCTGGTATCCGAGTTCCAGTTCGGCTCGCGTGACCGCGGGCCGTTCTGGCCGGGGCCACTGGAACTGGCGCGGGAAGAAGACCGTGGCCCGGCCTACGGCAACTTCCTCAAGGCGGCCCTGGCGCAGCCGATGATCGTGGGTGCGCACTGGTTCCAGTACCTCGACCAGCCAGCCAGCGGTCGCCTGCTCGATGGCGAGAACGGGCACCTCGGGCTGGTGGCCATCACCGATGTGCCGTACCCGGGGTTTGTCGATGCGGTGCGCAAGAGCAACGTGCAGGCCATGGGGCAATTGCGCGCCCAGTTGGAAAAGCCGGCTCCCTGACTTCAGGCTACCGTTCGTCGCGACCATTTGGCCCAAGCCAGTTTGCAAAACACCCAACTACTGAAACAATGCACACCTTTTTTGGACATGGTCGTACGGAGTACAGCGGGTGCAGATCCAGGGTCACTATGAGCTGAAGTTCGAAGCCGTGCGCGAAGCCTTTGCTGCGCTGTTCGATGATCCCCAGGAGCGTGGCGCGGCGCTGTGTATCCAGGTGGGTGGCGAAACCGTCGTCGACCTGTGGGCCGGTAGCGCTGACAAGGATGGCCAGCAGGCCTGGCACAGCGACACTATCGCCAACCTGTTTTCCTGTACCAAGACATTCACCGCCGTTACCGCCCTGCAACTGGTAGGCGAGGGCAAGCTGGCCCTGGATGCCCCGGTTGCCAATTACTGGCCTGAGTTCGCCCAGGCCGGTAAGCAGTCGATCACCTTGCGCCAATTGCTCAGCCACCGCGCCGGCTTGCCGGCCATCCGTGAACTGCTGCCAGCCGAAGCGCTGTATGACTGGCAGGCCATGGTCGATGCCCTGGCGGCTGAAACGCCCTGGTGGGCCCCCGGTAGCGAACATGGGTATGCCGCCATTACCTACGGCTGGCTGATCGGCGAGCTTATCCGCCGCGCCGATGGCCGTGGCCCTGGCGACTCGATCGTGGCCCGTACTGCCCGCCCGCTGGGGCTGGATTTCCATGTCGGCCTGGCAGACGAAGAGTTCTATCGCGTGGCGCATATCGCCCGTGGCAAAGGCAACCCCGGGGACGCCGCAGCGCAGCGCTTGCTGCAAGTGACCATGCGTGAACCCGAGGCGTTGTCGACCCGGGCCTTCACCAACCCGCCGGCGATCCTGACCAGCACCAACAAACCCGAATGGCGGCGCATGCAGCAGCCAGCGGCCAATGGCCATGGTAACGCGCGCAGCCTGGCGGGCTTTTATGCCGGCTTGCTCGACGGCAGCCTGCTCGAATCCGAGCTGCTCGATGAACTGACCCGCGAGCACAGCATAGGTCAGGACCGTACTTTGCTTACCCAGACCCGTTTCGGCCTGGGTTGCATGCTCGACCAGCCTGACGTGGCCAATGCCACCTTTGGCCTTGGTGCTCGTGCGTTTGGCCATCCTGGTGCCGGTGGTTCGGTAGGTTTTGCCGACCCGGAACACGATGTGGCCTTCGGTTTCGTGGTCAATACGCTCGGCCCATACGTGCTCATGGACCCACGCGCACAGAAACTGGTACGCGTTCTTGCCACTTGCCTTTGATCGGGTAATGCGGGTAATGCCCCACCCCTTTGTCTATCCTCAATGCCAACGCCTGAAGTGCGTTGGCAAAATTTCTTTCAATTTCATGGTGTATCGCTGATGTCTTCACATAAAACCTTAGCACTCGCCCTGTGCCTGACCGCCGTAACGGGCTGCGCCAGCCACTCCCCGGACGGCTCGAAGGAAGGTGGCTCCAGCTGGTGGCCTTTCGGTTCGGACAAGGTTGCCGAGCAGGAAGTGAAGGCAGCTGTCACCGAAAACGTGGCCAAGGCCGATGCCAAGTCCGAAAGTGCCAGCCGCTGGTGGTGGCCGTTCGGTGGCGACGACAAGCAAGCCAAAGGGCCGGTCGTGCCGAAGATCGACCAGAAGGCTACCCAGGCCTGGCTGGACGAGTACGAGCCCAAGCTGCGCGAAGCGATCAAGGACAGCAAGCTGGAGCTGGAGCGTCGCGACAATGTGCTGGCGGTAACCCTGCCGGTGGACAGTTCGTACAACCCCGACCGCCCGAACATGCTGCTGCCCATGACCCTTGGCCCGATCACCCGGGTGGCCAAGGCCGTCGAAGGTGACCCCAAGACTGCCGTACTGGTACTGGGCCATGCCGACACCAGCGGTGTCGCTGCCGCCAATCAGAAACTCAGCCTGGAGCGCGCCGCTTCGGTATCGGCAATCTTCCGTCTTAGCGGCCTGCAGCGTGACCGCCTGACCCTCAAGGGCATGGGCTCGGTGATGCCACGTGCCGCCAACGACAGTGCTGAAGGCCGTGCCTTGAACCGTCGTGTTGAAATGCTGCTGACCCCGCAGAACACCATGGTCGCACTGCTGGCCAAGTACCAGCAGGCTGCCCCGGCGCCAGTGCCGGCATCGATGGTTGCGGTGCAGGATGCCAAGGCGCCAGCGGCCAAGGCCACCGACAGCAAGCCGGCCGCCAAGGCTGCTGTGAAGAAGCCGGTAGCCAAAGCCAAGGCCCCAGCCAAGACTGCGGCCAAGAAAAAAGCTGCGCCAGCCAAGCCTGCCGCCAAGAAAGCTACCGCTGACAAGAAAGTAGCTGCCAACAGCCCTGCGAAGACCAACTGATCGTCAAGGAACGCAGCAATGACCCAATCCCTGGCCGATATGCGCCGCGACTACACCCGTGATGGCCTGGCTGAAACCCAGGCCCCGGGGGAGCCGTTCGCGTTGTTCCACCAATGGTTTGCCGATGCGGTGAAAACCGAGCAGGCGCCGGTAGAAGCCAATGCCATGACGTTGGCTACTGTCGATGGCGAAGGCCATCCCCACTGTCGCGTACTGTTGCTGAAGGGGCTCGATGAGCAGGGCTTTACCTTCTTCACCAACTACGACAGTGCCAAGGGCCAGCAACTGCAGGCCAACCCCTTCGCCGCCATGACGTTTTTCTGGCCGGCGCTGGAGCGCCAGGTGCGCATCGAGGGGCGTGTGGAAAAGGTAACGGCCAAGGAGTCGGACGACTACTACCAGGTGCGCCCGCTGGGTAGCCGCCTGGGGGCCTGGGCGTCGCCGCAGAGCCGGGTGATTGCTGGTCGTGAAGAGCTGGAGGGCCTGGTCAAGGCTACCGAAGCACGCTTCTCCGATACCCAGCCACATTGCCCTGAGCATTGGGGGGGGTATCGTTTGCTGCCTGAGCGTATCGAGTTCTGGCAGGGTCGGGCGAGCCGCCTGCATGACCGGCTGAACTATCGGCTAGTTGATGGGCAATGGCTGCGCGAGCGACTGGCGCCTTAGACCGCCTGACGCGATCGTGTGGGAGCGGCCTTGTGTCGCGAAAGGGCCGCGAAGCGGCCCCGGCATTCTATGCATGGTTTGTGAAATCCTGGGGCCGCTCCGCAGCCCTTTCGCGACACAAGGCCGCTCCCACACGGTGGGCACACGGATCCCGATCCTAGTCTGAGTAACCCGCCGCCTCCCGCTCCAACCATCTCGCCAGCTGCTTGCGCCCGACCTTCTCGACCCTCGCCTGTTGCAACCTCAGCAGCATGTATTCGCGCTTCCCGGGATCCGCCCCGGCCAGCGACAGCGCCAGGTCACGGTCCATCCAGCGGCGCATGCGCACATACAGCCACCCGTGGAAATACAGCCCCGCAACGGTAGCAACCACGACGATGAAGTAATCCATGGCTATCCTTGGTCTCAATTGAAGCACCATGGCACAGCTGTACTGGCTGTACCTCGGCTGAATGAAAACAATTTTATTACGTTTGTACCGTGACAGCCGTCAACGTGCAGCGTCTAATGAGCACCTGACTTATGGAGACTTTACCCATGCGTAAATCCGCTTTGCTGGTGGCGACCTTTACCACCATGTCGCTGCTGCTGGGGGGCTGTGCCTCGAGCCTGACCGGCGATAGCTACTCCCGTGACGAGGCGCGCCGTGTGCAAACTGTGCGCATGGGCACCATCGAATCCCTGCGCCCGGTCAAGATCGAGGGTACCAAGACCCCGATCGGCGGTGGCGCTGGCGCTATCGTGGGTGGCGTTGCCGGTAGCGCCGTAGGCGGTGGCCGTGGCAGCATCGTGGCTGCCGTGATCGGTGCCGTTGCCGGCGGCCTGGCCGGTTCCGCCGCCGAAGAGGGCCTGACCCGTACCCAAGGCGTCGAGATCACCGTACGGGAAGACGATGGCAGCATGCGTGCCTACGTTCAGGCTGTGCAGGAGAATGAAATCTTCCGCGTCGGCGACCGCGTGCGCATCATGACGGTTGACGGTACCAGCCGCGTTTCGCACTAACCGTCGCGCAGTAAAACAAAACCCCGACATGGCGCCTGCCAGTCGGGGTTTTTTCATTTCAGCCAGGGCGATACAAGATCAAAGGCCGAGCATATCCCGCGCCACGGCCTCGGCAATGCGAATGCCATCGACACCCGCCGACAGGATCCCACCCGCATACCCAGCCCCTTCACCTGCCGGGAACAGCCCCTTGAGGTTCAGGCTCTGGTAATCCTCACCCCGGGTAATCCGCAGCGGCGAAGAGGTCCGCGTCTCGATCCCGGTCAACACCGCATCATGCAGGTTGTAGCCCTTGATCTGCCGGTCGAACGCCGGCAGCGCCTCACGGATCGCCTCGATGGCGAAGTCCGGCAGGCTAGGTGCCAGGTCGCCCAGTGTAACGCCCGGCTTGTAGGACGGCTCGACACTGCCCAGCGCGGTCGATGGCCGGCCAGCTACAAAGTCGCCAACCAACTGCGCGGGCGCCTGGTAGTTGCTGCCCCCCATCACATAGGCGTGGGCTTCCAGGCGCTCTTGCAGTTCGATACCGGCCAGCGGGCCACCCGGGTAGTCACGCTCGGGGTCGATGCCGACGACAATGCCGGAGTTGGCATTACGCTCGTTACGCGAGTACTGGCTCATGCCGTTGGTCACCACTCGGCCCGGCTCGCTGGTAGCTGCGACCACGGTGCCGCCCGGGCACATGCAGAAGCTGTAGACCGAGCGGCCGTTCTTGGCGTGGTACACCAGTTTGTAGTCGGCGGCGCCCAGTTTCGGGTGGCCGGCGTATTTGCCCAGGCGCGCTTTGTCGATCAGCGTTTGCGGGTGCTCGATACGGAAGCCCACCGAGAACGGCTTGGCTTCCATGTACACGCCTTTGGCATGCAGCATGCGGAAGGTGTCGCGGGCACTGTGGCCAAGGGCCAGGACCACATGGCGCGAGTGCAGCTGTTCGCCGCTCTCCAGCACCACGCCGGTCAGTTGGCCCTCTTCGACAAGCAGGTCGGTGACCTTCTCCTGGAAGCGGACTTCAGCACCCAGGGCGATCATGTCCTGGCGCATCTGCTCGACCATGCCGGTGAGGCGGAAAGTACCAATGTGCGGTTTGTTGATGTACAGGATTTCGTCCGGCGCACCGGCCTTGACGAACTCTTCCAGCACTTTGCGGCCGTGGTGCTGCGGGTCCTTGATCTGGCTGTACAGCTTGCCGTCGGAGAACGTGCCGGCGCCGCCTTCGCCGAACTGCACGTTGGACTCGGGGTTGAGCACGCTTTTACGCCACAGGCCCCAGGTGTCCTTGGTGCGCTGGCGTACTTCCTTGCCACGTTCGAGGATGATCGGCTTGAAGCCCATCTGCGCCAGCAACAGGCCGGCGAAGATGCCGCACGGGCCGAAACCGACCACGATCGGCCGCTCCTGCAGGTTGGCGGGGGCGTGGCCGACGAACTTGTAGGTTACGTCTGGTGCCACGCCGATGTTGCGATCGTCGGCGAACTTGCCGAGTAGCTCAGCTTCGTTGCTGGCTTCCAGGTCTATGGTGTAGATGAACAGCAGTTCGCTGTTCTTCTTGCGCGCATCGTAGCTGCGCTTGAACAGGTTGAAGCTGAGCAGTTGCTCGTCGCGGATGCCCAGGCGCTGGACGATGGCTTCACGCAGGGCTTCGTCGGGATGGTCCAGGGGCAGCTTCAGTTCGGTGATTCGTAGCATGGCAGGGTCCAGTATCCCGGCCATGGGCGGCCGGCGGCTTTACACAAACCGCCAAGTATAAGCTGTTCGCCGCCCTGACTGGCAGGATAAAAGCGCCCGGCGATCAGTTGTCGCGTGCGCCGCCGTAGTAACCGCAGCCTTGCAGGGTCTTGCCGTCAATGCGCAGCTCCGCGCGAAGGTGCTGGACGGCGCCGGTGGCGCTGTCGACGCAGCGCTGCGGCGAGACCCACAGTTCCACGTGCTGGTTGTTGGCTTCACTGGTCAGGGTCAACCCGCCGCCGGGTACCTCTTCTTCCAGGAAGGGCAGGGGCAGAGGTTCCTGGCCGACGCGGTTGAGCACCATGCCTTTGCCACTGGCCTTGATGTCCCATTCGGGCTCATGGCCACTGGCGCGCAGGGTCAGCTGCTTGAAGTTGGGGTCTTCACAGGCCCGGGTGGTGGGCTCCAGCCGATACAGGCGACGCACTTCCAGCTGGCCGTCGTTGTTGGCCTGCTTGCTGCCGGTGAGGCGGCCACGGACGTCGGCGAACAACTTGGCGTTCGCGTCCTTGGCCAGGTTGGCGGCTTCTTGCAGGATACCGGTGGCGCCGACGTCGTTGATCACGAAGGTGCGGTTCTCGCTGCACGGTTTGAACAGCAACTGGCCACCGGCGGCGCGCAGCTCGCCCTGCATGCGCGTGGTGCCGATGTTCGGGTCGCTGGGGGCGTCAGCCATCAACTGGCAGCCGGCGAACAGGGGCAGCAGGGCGGTGAGCAGCAGGGTGGGGGTGAGGCGCATGATGGGGTGGGCTCCGGAATCTTTGCCGTGAAAGCTGGCCACGTTACGCAGGCTGGCGGTGGATCTCAAGTTAATGGTTGCTTGTGCTGGCCTCTTCGCGGGCTTGCCCGCTCCCACCGGTACTGCACAGTTCCTAACGGTTGTGGGTTTCCTGTGGGAGCGGGCAAGCCCGCGAAGAGGCCCGCACTGGCGATACATTTCTGGCAGGCGTAAAAAAGGGCCCGAAGGCCCTTTTCCGATCAACCCCCCAGGTACGCGTCGCGCACCTTCGGGTCGGTCAACAGTGCTTCACCTGTTCCCTGCATCACCACCCGGCCGTTCTCCAGCACATAGGCGCGGTCAGCGATCTTCAGCGCCTGGTTGGCGTTTTGTTCCACCAGGAACACCGTCACGCCATCACGGCGCAGCTGTTCGATGATGTCGAAGATCTGCTGGATGATGATCGGCGCCAGGCCCAGCGAGGGCTCGTCGAGCAGCAGCAGCTTGGGCTTGCTCATCAGCGCCCGGCCAATGGCGAGCATCTGCTGCTCGCCACCGGACATGGTGCCGCCACGCTGGATGTAGCGCTCCTTCAGGCGCGGGAACAGCTGCAACACCTTGTCCAGCTGCTCCTGGTAATCGCCCTTGTCGGTGAAGAAACCGCCCATCGCCAGGTTTTCCTCGACGGTCAGGCGGGCGAACACGCGGCGGCCTTCCGGCACCACGGCAATGCTCTTGCGCATGATATGCGAGGACGGCTGGCCGACCAGTTCTTCACCCAGGTACTTGATGCTGCCACTGTGCGCCTGCGGCGAGCCGCACAGGGTCATCAGCAAGGTCGACTTGCCGGCGCCGTTGGCGCCGATCAGGGTGACGATCTCGCCCTGGTTGATCTCCACGTTGACGCTGTGCAGCGCCTGGATCTTGCCGTAGAAGGTGGAAACGTTCTCGAACTTCAGCATTTACGCTTCCCCCAGGTAGGCTTTGATCACGTCAGGGTTGTCGCGGATCTCTTCCGGCGTGCCGTGGGCCAGGGGGGTGCCCTGGTTGATCACCACGATGTGGTCGGAGATGCTCATCACCAGCTTCATGTCGTGCTCGATCAGCAGCACGGTGACGTTGTGCGACTCACGCAGGTAGGCGATCAGCGCCTTGAGGTCTTCGGTCTCCTTCGGGTTGAGGCCCGCAGCCGGTTCGTCGAGCATGATGATGCGCGGCTGGGTCATCATGCAGCGGGCGATTTCCAGGCGGCGCTGCTGGCCGTAGGCGAGGGTGCCGGCGGTACGGTTGGCGAACTCGGTCAGGTTGACCTTCTCCAGCCAGTACTGCGCGCGTTCCATGGCCTCCTTCTCGCTGCGGCGGAAGCTCGGGGTCTTGAACAGGCCGGCGAAGAAGTTGGTGTTCAGGTGGCGGTGCTGGGCGATCAGCAGGTTTTCCAGCGCGGTCATTTCCTTGAACAGGCGCACGTTCTGGAAGGTGCGCACCACGCCCTTGCGGGCGATCTGGTGGCCGGCAAGGCCCTGGATCGGCTGGCCATCAAGCAGGATGGTACCGCCGCTGGGCTTGTAGAAGCCGGTCAGGCAGTTGAACACGGTGGTCTTGCCGGCGCCGTTCGGGCCGATCAGCGCAACCACCTGTTTTTCCTTGACGGTCAGGGCCACGCCGTTGACCGCCAACAAGCCGCCGAAGCGCATGCTCAGGCCGCTGACTTGCAAAATTTCGCGGCTCATCGGTGCAGCTCCATATGTGGACGTTGCATAGGCAGCAGGCCCTGCGGACGCCAGATCATCATCAATACCATCAGCGCACCGAACATCAGCATCCGGTATTCGCTGAACTCACGCATCAGCTCGGGCAGCAGGATCATCACGATGGCCGCCAGGATCACGCCCAGTTGTGAGCCCATGCCGCCAAGCACGACGATGGCGAGGATGATCGCCGACTCGATGAAGGTGAACGACTCCGGCGTCACCAGGCCTTGCCGCGCAGCAAAGAAGCTGCCGGCGAAACCGGCGAAGCAGGCACCCAGGGTGAACGCCGACAGCTTGATCACGGTCGGGTTGAGGCCCAGTGCGCGGCAGGCGATTTCGTCTTCACGCAGGGCTTCCCAGGCGCGGCCGATCGGCATGCGCAGCAGGCGGTTGATGACGAACAGGGCCAGCAGGGCCAGCAACAGTGCCACCAGGTAGAGGAAGATGACCTTGTTGATCGAGTTGTATTCCAGCCCGAAGAACTCGTGGAAGGTCTGCATGCCCTCGGCGGCGCGGCGTTCGAAGGTGAGGCCGAAGAACTCTGGCTTGGGGATGTTGCTGATGCCGTTGGGGCCGCCGGTCCAGTCGGTGAGGTTACGCAGGAACAGGCGGATGATCTCGCCAAAGCCGAGGGTCACGATCGCCAGGTAGTCACCGCGCAGGCGCAGCACCGGGAAGCCAAGCAGGAAGCCGAAGGTGGCGGCCATCAGGCCGGCGATCGGCAGGCACACCCAGAAGCTCCAGCCCAGGTAGTGCGAGAGCATGGCGTAGCTGTAGGCGCCGACGGCGTAGAAGCCCACGTAACCCAGGTCGAGCAGGCCCGCCAGGCCGACCACGATGTTCAGGCCCAGGCCCAGCAGCACGTAGATCAGGATCAGCGTGGCAATGTCCACCGCACCGCGCGAGCCGAAGAACGGCCATACCAGTGCCGCAACGATCAAGCCGATGATCACGTAGCGCTGGGTCTTGGGCAGGGTCAGGTAGTTGCTTACGGCCGGCGGGATCAACTTGCGATCCGAACGGCTGCCCATCACCGCACTCCACTGCTTGTCGAACAGCACGCGCAGGAACATCAGTACCGAACACACGGCAATGATGCTGATGGTGAACGAGCCCTGGCTGTGCACGACCAGGCTGATGCCGTCGATGCTCAGTTTCAGGCCCAGCACCGGGAAGGCCACGGCCCATACCAGCAAGGCGCTGAAGAACGCCTGTTTGAGATTTCTGTTCATACTTTTTCAACCTCCGGGCGGCCCAGGATGCCGGTCGGCCGGAATAGAAGGACAAGAACCAACAAGCCGAATGCCACCACGTCCTTGTACTGGTCGCCGAAGATATCGGCGCCGAACGCTTCGGCCACGCCCAGCACCAGCCCGCCGAGCATGGCGCCCGGAATGCTGCCGATGCCACCCAGCACCGCCGCGGTAAAGGCCTTCAGGCCCACCAGGAAACCGGCGTTGGGGTTGATCACCCCGTACTGCATGCTCAGCAGCACGGCCGCCACGGCTGCCAGGGCAGCGCCGATGACGAAGGTGAGGGCGATGATGTTGTTGGTGTTGATGCCCAGCAGGTTGGCCATCTTGATGTCCTCGGCGCAGGCGCGGCAGGCGCGGCCCAGGCGGGAACGGGAGATGAACAGGGTAAGCAGGGTCATGGCCACCAGGGTGACCACGAACACCAGGACCTGCATGTAGCTGATCAGTACTTCTTCAGCACCACCTGGCCCGAAGGAGAAGCTCCCGGGGATCAGGTTGGGGATGGATTTATCCTTGGAGTCTTGCGACAGCAACACGGTGTTCTGCAGGAAAATCGACATGCCGATGGCAGAAATCAGCGGGATCAGACGGTTGCTGTTGCGCAGGGGGCGGTAGGCAACCCGTTCGATGCTGTAGCCGTAGGCACTGGTGACGAAGATCGTCGCGACGAAGGCAACGGTCATCAGGATCGGCAGCGAATGAATACCCATCATGGCCAGGCCCGCCAGGGCGATGAAGGCCACGTAGGAACCGATCATGTACACCTCGCCATGGGCGAAGTTGATCATGCCAATGATGCCGTACACCATCGTGTAACCGATGGCGATCAAGGCATAGGTGCTGCCGATGGTCAATCCATTAACCAGTTGTTGGAAGAAATGGTAGATCTCAGGCATTACAGCGCTCCTAAAAACCTGATTTGCATTTCGCTGGCGGGGGTGTGCCAGGAAACCGCGGGTGACGGTTTTAAGATTTTCAGGTGGGCCCGCCCCCGGATCGCGGTGATCGGGCCCATGAACCTCGTAAAACAAAGCCCACTGCTCGCACAGTGGGCTTCTACGGTCAGCTATTAGTCACGCAGTTACTGAGGGGAAACTTCGGTCTTCGGCTTGCCGAAGTGCCATTCGTAGACCACGAACTTGAAGTCTTTCAGGTCGCCCTTCTCGTCGTACGACAGGGTGCCGGTCGGGGTCTTGAAGGAGCCGGCGTGGATGGCGGCTGCCACCTTGTCGGTGTCTTCGGACTTGGCGGCCTTGATGCCCTGGGCGATCAGCTCGACTGCCGAGTAGGCAGGGAACACGAAAGGACCGCTTGGGTCCTTGCCGTCAGCCTTGATGGCGTCGACGATCTTCTTGTTCTCCGGGTCGGCATCGAACGACTTCGGCAGGGTGACCAGCAGGCCTTCGGAGGCGTTCTGGGCGATCTGCGAGATGGAGTCGTTACCCACGCCTTCCGGGCCCATGAACTTGGCTTTCAGGCCTTTTTCCTGAGCCTGGCGCAGGATCAGGCCCAGCTCCGGGTGGTAGCCGCCGTAGTAGACGAAGTCGACGTTGTTCTGCTTGAGCTTCTGGATGATCGAGGAGAAGTCCTTGTCACCCGCGTTCAGGCCTTCGAATACAGCAACCTTGGTGCCTTTGCCTTCCAGGGTCTGTTTGACGGCGGTGGCGATACCTTCACCGTACTGCTGCTTGTCGTGCAGTACGGCAACCACTTTCGGCTTCACGTGATCGGCGATGTAGTTGCCGGCAGCCGGGCCTTGGGCGCTGTCCAGGCCGATGGTGCGGAAGATCAGTTTGTAGCCACGGGCGGTGATTTCCGGCGAGGTGGCGGCCGGGGTGATCATGATCACGCCTTCGTCTTCGTAGATGTCGGACGCTGGCTGGGTGGAGCTGGAGCACAGGTGGCCGATGACGAACTTGACGCCGTCGTTGACCACTTTGTTGGCGACTGCCACGGCCTGTTTAGGGTCGCAGGCGTCGTCGTATTCCTTGGCTTCGAGCATCTTGCCATCGACGCCGCCCGCGGCGTTGATATCCTTGATGGCTTGCTTGGCGCCGATGAACTGCATGTCGCCGTACTGGGTCACAGGGCCGGTTTTAGGGCCTGCGATCCCGATCTTGATGGTATCGGCGGCAAACGAATGGCTGGCTACCCCGGCCAGTACCATTGCGGCGAACAGCTTGGAAATCTTGATCATAGTGCTCCACTCATTCTGTTGTAATTCTTATAGTCCTGGCGGCCAGGGCTACAGACCGGGCGGGATTTGCGGCGTGGCCATGCCAACGCGCAAGCCCACCTTCCCCCGGAACATGTCCCGGAACTGTACCGGTACAGTGTAGAGCGCTGTTCGAGCGCTTGAAAAGCCGTCGAAAAGTGCCTGTTTCCTGGGTTGTCGCATGGTCGACATAAAAATACAGAAAAGCGCCATCAAATTGCCTGTATCCTCGGCCCAACCCCACCTGTTCGGGGCCGATCGACCAAATTACATATTTGAAACCGGGTTTTTCTGCAAAAATAGCGGCCTTTTTATTGGCCGAATTTTGCGGGTAGCAACCCATGACTGATCAAACAAGCACCCTCTATGCCAAATTGCTTGGCGAGACGGCAATCATCGAATGGAAAGCCCTGGAGCGCTTCTGGGCCAAGGGTGACCTGATTTGGGTCGACCCCAGCCTGGACCTGATCACCGTTGCCGAGGCGATGGCCGAGAATCGCAGCGAGATCTTCGCCAAGTGGCGTAGTGATGGCACTGTTGGGCCGGTGTCGGCAGAGCAGGCCCTGGACCTGCAAAGCCGCGATCCAGAGATCTGGGCGGTGGTGGTTTCGCCGTTCATCGTGATTCAAACGAAGGGCCCGGCTGAGGCGTGATCTTTTTTGGTGCGCGAAAATGCGCAGCAGCCCCGTTTTGGTGCTTGAGGGCGTTCAAGGCGGGTAGAGGTAAGTAACAATTCGGCGTGGCGGTAACAGTTTACGGGATGCGTAATGGGGGCTGCCTTGCAGCCCTTCGCGGGCACGCCCGCTCCCACAGGTTGGGTGTTGTTCTCCAGACCTGCACCGGCCCTGTGGGAGCGGGCGTGCCCGCGAAGGCCGCAAAGCGGCCCGGATCTATATCGAATCTGTCTGGAGTCATTGATGAGCACTGCACTACCTTCTCTTGGATTCGCCGGCATCGGCCTGATGGGCCTGCCGATGTGCCGGCGCCTGTTGGCCGCGGGCTACCCGCTGACCGTGTGGAACCGCAGCCCGGACAAGTGCGCCGCACTGGTTGCCGCTGGCGCACGGCTGGCCAGCAGCCCTGCCGAACTGTGCCGCGACAGCGACATGGTGCTGCTGTGCCTGGCCGACACCGCGGTGGTGCGGGAGGTGGTGTTCGGCGAACAAGGCATCGCCGAAGGTGGGCGCAGCGGACAGTTGCTGATCGATTTCTCCAGCCTGGAACCCACCGCCACCCGTGAGATGGCCGCCGAGCTCGCGGTGTTGTGTGGCATGGCCTGGCTGGATGCCCCGGTCTCCGGCGGCACACCCGGTGCCGAAGCCGGTACGCTGGCGATCATGGTTGGCGGTGAAGCGGGCGATCTGCAGCGCGCACGCCCCGTGCTACAGGTACTGGGGCAGCGCGTGACGCACATGGGGGCGGTGGGCGCGGGGCAGGTGACCAAGGCCTGCAACCAGATGATCGTGGCGTGCAATGCCCTGGTGATCGCCGAAGTGGTGGCGCTGGCCGAGCAGTCCGGGGTGGACGCGACGTTGATCGCCGAAGCGCTGGCGGGTGGTTTTGCCGATTCCAAGCCGTTGCAGATCCTTGCGCCGCAAATGGCCGAAAGCCGCTTCGAGCCGATCAAGTGGCACGTGCGTACGCTGCTCAAGGACCTTGATGGCGCGGTCAAGTTCTCCCGTGAGCAGGGGGCGGCAACGCCGCTCAGTGGCCTCGCCGCGCAGTTGATGCGCCTGCACGGTAGCCAGGGTTACCTGCAAAAAGATCCGGCGACCCTTGTAGAACTTTACCGCCGCAAGGGTTGAGCACCTTGCTCTCACGCTGTACCCGCTCCAGTAGAGGCCGCAGGTCGGCCAGCGGTACCGGGCGGCTCAGCAGGTAGCCCTGCAGGTAGTCGCAGCCATGGGTTTCAAGGAACGCCTGCTGTTCGACGGTTTCCACGCCTTCGCTGACGACCTGCAGGTGCAGGGTATGCGCCATGACGATGATCGCCTGGACGATCTCCCGGTCCTTCTGGCTGCCCGGCACATCTTGCAGGAAGGTGCGGTCGATCTTCAGCACATCCAGCGGCAGGCGCTTGAGGTAGGCCAGTGACGAGTAGCCAGTGCCGAAGTCATCGATCGACAGGGCCACGCCAAGGGCGCGAATGCGTTTTAGCAGGTTGACCGTGCGCTGGATGTCACCCATCAAGGCGTTCTCGGTCACTTCCAGTTCCAACTGGCGGGCTGCAAGGCCGGCGAGGAACAGCGCTTTTTCCACCTCAACGGGCAGCTCCTCGTGGCTGAGGGTTACTGCCGAGCAATTGACCGTGACCTTGAAGTCACCGTAACCGTGGCGGTGCAGGTGGGCCAGGTCGGCGCAGGCGTGGCGCAGTACCCACAAGTCGAGGTCGACGATCAGGCCGTTGGCTTCGGCTATGGCTATGAACCGGTCGGGCCCCAGCAGGCCATGTTGCGGGTGATGCCAGCGCACCAGCGCTTCCAGCTTGGCCACTTGCCCACTGCGCATATCGAAGATGGGTTGGTAGTGCACGCACAGGCCACGCTCTTCGAGCAGGGCCAGGCGCAGCTCTTCCTCCAGTTGCAAGGCGAGGGAGGCCTGGGTTTTCAGGTTGTCGTTGAAAAAGTGCAGGCTGTTGCGCCCGCTGTCCTTCGACTGGTACAGGGCCAGGTCGGCATGCTTGAGCAGTTCTTCGGCGCTGCTGCCGTCGTCGGGGAAGATGCTGATGCCAATGCTGGTGCTCATGACCATGCGTCGGCCACCCAGGTCGATGGGCTCTTTCATCCGTTGCATGATGCGTTGCGCCAGGTGGCGGGCTTCGTCGCAGCTGTTGAGGCTGGTGACCACGCAGAACTCGTCGCCGCCCAGCCGCGCCACCAGGTCGTGGGTACGGGTGGCTGTCTTGATGTGGCTGGCGATCACCTTGAGCAACTCGTCGCCTGCATCATGACCAAGGCTGTCGTTGATGCGCTTGAAATGGTCGATGTCGAGGAACATCACCGCCAGACGGCTTTGTGTGGCCTTGTGCTCGGCGAGTCGCTCGGCGAACACCTGGTTGAAGCCGCGGCGGTTGACCAGGTTGGTCAGGGCATCGTAGTGCGCAGCCTGCTGCAGCGAGGCACGGGCCTGGTCCAGTTGACCGAGCAGTACACTGACGCGGCGCAGGTCGTGCTCCTTGCTTTGCAGCTTTTTGTCGGCCAGTGCAGCACTGATGCTGGCGCCACTGATCAACAGGGTGATGAAGCCGATACCCAGCGCCAGTTGCAGGCTGTTGTAGCCCGAGGGCAGGCGCAGGGCAGTATCGGCCGGGATGACCAGCGTCATGGCCGACATCGCGGTGAAGTGGGTGGCGACGATTCCGCCGGCCATCAGCAGGCTTGCGCCGTATTTCATCAACTGGTGCCGCGTGCCGCTGCCGTTGCGGAAGTAGCGGGCCAGGCACAGTGCCGCCAGGCTGGTGAGCAGGGCAATGGCGATGCAGGCCAGTAGCAGGCCGGTCTGGTAGTACTGACGGGCGCCGGTTTCCATCGCGGCCATGCCGACGAAGTGCATGAGGACGATGCCCAGGCCGATCAATATTGCGCTCGGCAGGAGGTGATGCGCGCGCATCTGTCTGCGGTCGAGACTTTGCATTGCCAGCCAGGCAACGGCCAGGGCAATAAGCAGGGAAAGTACGGTCAGGGATACGTCGTAGTGCACTTCTACAGGGGCCTGAAAGGCCAGCATGCTGATGAAGTGCATGGCCCAGATGCCACCGGCCAGGCAACAGGCGCCAAGCATTTTCCATTGTCGGTGGGCAGTGGGGTCTTCACTGTGGGACTGGCGCTCGACCATGTCGAGGGTGGCGAAGCAAGCCGCGCAGGCGACCAGGTAGGCGAGCAGAACCAGCAGCGGTTCATGACGGCAATCGATAACGATGCGCCCGGTTGCCGGCAAGTCGGCGAACAGTTGCAGCCCCAGCCACTCCATGGAATGCCTCTTGATCGAGTTTTCACTCGTCTGCGCTACAACCCTGTGCAGACTGTCCAGAGGCAGTATAGGAAGGAGTATTTAAGCCTTCCTGAATAATGGCATATTGATTTCTACGATTTGGTTATCAAGCTAATCGCAGCCAGGAATATAGCGTTGGGCCGGTACGCTATCCCTGTGGGAGATTGCCCAGCCCATTGAGCTGCGCTGTCGCGCAGAGAACTGATGCTGGGCGCACCGCGTACCCTGTGGGAGCGGGCGCGCCCGCGAAGAATCCAACGCGGTGGTTGGCACCGGCTGCGCCGGTGTTCGCGGGCATGCCCGCTCCCACAAGGGCAGCGGTGCCTGATTTGCCTTAGCCAGCTACCAGCACGCGAATGGCCTCCAGGCGCAGGGCGGCTTTCTCCAGCATCGCCAGGCCCTCTTCACGCTGCTTGCGCAGGGCGTCGATCTCGCTGTCGCGCACGCTCGGGTTGACCGCTTGCAATGCCACCAGGCGGGCCAGTTCTTCGTCGGCCTCGGCCGCCAGGCGGCGCTGGGCTTCGGCTACGCGCTCGACGTGGGTCGGCATGATTTTCTCTTCGCCGCCACTGATGCGTTTGGCCAGCACATCACGCTGGGCCTGGACAAACTTGTTGGCGCTCGCGCGCGGCACGCTTTCAAGCTGTTCGTTGAGGGTTTCGAAAGCCACGCGTGCGGCCAGATCGTTACCGTTGGCGTCAAGCAGGCAGCGCAGTGCTGCCGGTGGCAGGTACCGGCCCAGTTGCAGGCTGCGTGGTGCCACCACTTCGCTGACGAACAGCAGTTCGAGCAGGACAGTGCCTGGCTTGAGCGCCTTGTTCTTGATCAGCGCCACGGCGGTGTTGCCCATCGAGCCGGACAGCACTAGGTCCATGCCGCCCTGTACCATCGGGTGCTCCCAGGTCAGGAATTGCATGTCCTCGCGCGACAGCGCCTGGCCACGGTCGTAGGTGATGGTCACGCCTTCGTCGTCACCCAGCGGGAAGCTGGCGTCGAGCATCTTCTCGCTCGGCTTGAG